>CAZUTR010000070.1:0-9832 GCA_964623545.1 uncultured Pirellulales bacterium
CCGAGTTCGCCGGCCACATCAGGCTGTTGCGGGTCAAGCTGAAAACTTCTGCTCAAATACTCCCGCGCCATCTCGTTATTGCCCTTGCTCAAATGATAATAACCAATCTGCCGATTAATCTTCGCAGAAGTCGGTGCCAGTCGCAGAGCCTGCTGATAGCAGTTAAGAGCATAATCATCCAGTGCCTGTCTTTGAAAAGCAAGCCCAAGCTGAAGCAGCCCTACCGCAGATGCCGAAACCTGATTCATATAAATATCAGCAGTTAGCTGGGCCTTTTCTGTATCACCGGTCGCAAACAAAACCTTTACAATGCCCACCTGCGAATCCCTGTGGACAGGGTCGAAACTCAATGCAACATTGTAATGGTATTCGGCCTTACGCAAAAGGCCATCAGCCTGATACAATTGGCCTAGTTCGAAGTGAGCATCGGGATTCTCAAACTTGCGTTCGAGTTGCTTGAGTAGCTCGGCCTTCCTCTTGTCCGTCGGCGTGCTGGCAACAGGGTCTTTGCCGCCACTGCCTGTCCTACCGCTTACTCCTGTAGTAGTGCAGCCACAAACAAAAAGACTCAAAAACAAAGTCATAAGGCCAATAACTGAAATTCCGGACCTTACATCCTTCTTGTTGAGTCCTGTGACTATACGGGCCATTGTCGCCTCCGTACTTTTCTCCTTGTATATTAGTAAGCGGTTTAAGTCACCACCCACTGCTCCTGAGCGCATCCTGCTTATACTCGTACACATTCTGCCATGTAAAACAGGCTTTTGTCAAGTAAAATTTCTTCAGTTTATTATTTTTTCCTTTTGGCCCCCATTTGAAAGAAATAACCACAAACGCCTATCCAAACACAAGCACTACTCTTATAGGTCTATGCTCCGTCCAAACTTGCCTATTTTAACATAATGCCCTAATGCAACTTTCCAGCGAAAAAATTATACATCAAGATTCTGTACCTCTAAGGCATGGTCACGAATGAAGTTTCGGCGTTTCTCAACATCTCCGCCCATCAGGATACTAAACAATCTGTCTGCCTCGCCGGCATCCTCAAGCTTGACGCTCAAAAGCGTTCTCGTCGCAGGGTTCATCGTAGTATGCCACAGCTGCTCAGCATTCATCTCGCCCAATCCTTTAAATCGCTTTATATCGACATCCTTTCCACCAATCTGCCTAATCATAGTACAAATTTCACCAAGTGAAGCCGCGTTATACTCGTCCTGACCATGAATTAGCAAAAACCTGATGTCTGATGTTTCTTCTGATTTTGTTTTGCTGGGCTTTGAGTAAAAATCCTTTAAATCAAGCTGAAACTCTGTTTTAATTTTCTCAACTATTTCGTTAATTCGAACAACCTCGTGAAGTTCCTCGCCGACAACCAACTCCTCCTCGCCCTGTGCCTCAGTCTTCGCGCGCTCTTTCAATTTATCAAGCCGTTCTTCGTATTCACTCCTTTTGTAATAAATCTCCTCCTGACCCTCAAAGAGAATACGAAACATCGGCAGCTTTTCTCCATCGTAATATGCCTGTATAAAGTCACTAAAATTAATCCCACGCCTGGACAAAACACCTATACCACGCTCTATGTCGGCAAGAAGTTTAACAAGACTAGTGAGCTTTTTATCAGCGACTTTTCTCTTTTTCTTGCCGTTTCTGATTACAAGCTCTGTACCCTCCAGTCCCCTGCTGATCATACGCTTGCGCATTTGCGCCTCGCTAAGAACATAGTCAGATTTCTTTTGCCCCTTAACCCGAACCTCATATAACGGCGGCTGTGCTATATATATCATTTCGCTATCAAACAACTGCGGCATCTGTCTGAAGAAAAAAGTCAAAAGAAGCGTCCTTATATGCGCGCCATCAACATCTGCATCGGTCATCAATATTATCTTTCCGTACCTGCACCTGCTCAAGTCAAATTCATCGGTGCCGATACCTGTACCAAGAGCACTTATGATAGTACGAATCTCATCATGAGCCAGCATCTTCTCAAGACGAGCTTTTTCAACATTGAGAATTTTACCTTTCAGCGGCAATATCGCCTGAATGTTCCTGTCCCTGCCGGCCTTCGCTGAACCGCCCGCTGAATCACCTTCTACCACAAATAGTTCGGATGCCGCCTTTTCCCTGCTCGCACAGTCCCACAATTTACCAGGTAGATTCGAACTACCCAGCGCCCCTTTACGCCTGGTCAGCTCACGCGCTTTCCTGGCCGCCTCACGAGCCGCAGCCGCCTGTATAGCTTTATTCAAAATACGCTTCGAATCAGCAGGATGCTCCTCCAGAAAATGGCCTAATTGTTCGTTGACAGTTGTCTCAACAAAGCTGCCAACCTCCGGATTCGTCAGACGTACTTTCGTCTGGGCCTCGAAATGCGGCTCAGCCAACTTAACCGCCACCACCGCTGTCAAGCCCTCACGAAGGTCCTCACCGGTGGTAACCTGCCCATTTTTCAGCAGATTATTGCTGCGCGCATAATAATTCATTGTACGAGTAAGAGCAGTTTTAAAACCTGACAGGTGTGTGCCCCCATCGATATTCCGGATGTTATTTGCGAAAACCAATACATTTTCCGCATAGCCATCATTATACTGCATCGCTATCTCACAACTCAACATCGCTTTCGTGTCATCCTTGGAAAAATAAATGACATCTCGATGCAGTGTTTCTTTACCCTCATTGAGGTGCTTGATAAATGCCTTAATCCCATCATTGAACTTGAACAACTCCTTTTTGCCTACTCTGTCGTCTTTGAAAGTAACTTCCAGTCCTGCGTTTAGGTACGCCAATTCTCTAATCCTCTTGGCTAACGTATCGTAACTGAATTCCGCATCCTCAAAGACCTGCTCATCGGCCATAAAGCTGATTCTTGTACCCTGCTTTTTAGTGGCTCCTATTTTCTGCACTCTTTTTTTTGCGTTTCCTCTAACACATTCAAAATGATAGTGCTCACCTTTCTTGTAAACATCGGCTTCGAGCCACTCACTAAGCGCATTTACAACACTTACACCAACCCCATGCAGCCCACCTGCTACTTTGTAACTCTCGGAGTCGAACTTTCCACCGGCATGCAAAGTAGTTAATACAACCTCTAAAGCGCTTTTCTTTGCCTCTTTATGCATCTCGACAGGTATCCCTCTTCCATTGTCTTCAACAGCACAGCTACCATCAGCATGTATCTGCACGGTTACTTTATCACAGTACCCGGCCAATGCTTCATCTATAGCATTGTCGAGAACCTCATAAACAAGATGATGCAATCCTCCGCTTCCCCGGTCGCCTATGTACATATCAGGCCGCTTGCGAACTGCTTCAAGACCACCCAGTATTTTGATCTTGCTCGCATCGTACTTATGGTCCTTCATGGTAATCCTCTACTATTAACATTCATGATAAAATGATAATATTAAAACTATTCATAAGCTAAGGTTCGTGGCTTTTACTTAACCTACAGCAAAAATGATGTTTTTTATTTTTGCTCGCGGACACCGACTCTTCAATTCTCTAAGAAGCTCACTCTTACACAAACTAAGTTCATACATATAAGCCGAGCAGTCTACAATAACCCTTAAGCGGCCGCTGCGTATATCTGATATTCTGCAGTGCTCTCTCAGCTCAGCCGGCAGCAACTGTTCCCAAAGCTCAACAACAGGCCCAAAAACCGAATTGCTGTAAGTTAAAAGACCGTCCGTCAGCTCGCCAAGAACATCCCCAAGTCTCGCTGTCCCGTAGGATGCTGATCTTTTTCTTAAGCTGTCACTCCTAAGTGATAATTCGTCCTTACCCATTGATATTGGCCAAATGCTCGATTCTCGCCTTCCAAAAACTATGTCTGTAGCTACCGGGCAGTCTAAGATACTAGCTTATGCTGATTGGCATTAATACATAAAGGAAATTTGTACCGCTTTTTATCAAACCAGGCCTGTCCGACTGACCAAGCTCCAAATCAAATTCCTTCGCTTGAATAACACGCATAACATCTATCAAAAACTGTGGATTAAAACCTATTTCAATCGGCTCGCCTTTATAGCTGATAGGCATATCAATCTGGGCATCGCCGGTCTCCGGTGCCCTGCATGAAAATAACAAAACATCTTTGCTTACAGATAGCTTAATACCTCTCGACTCCTCACTTGTCAAAAGCGCCGAGCGGCGAACAGCGCTCAGAACAGCTTCTGTTGACAGAGTAAGTTTTTTATCATAATCCTTTGGAATGATATCATCGTATTTGGGAAAGTTGCCCTCCACAAGGTTTGAACTGAGAACAACATTCGCACAGCTAATTAGCACTTGGTTATCAACAAGCTTAACCGAAACTGTATCTTTATCATCACCGCCGATTTTGTCTAATAATGACATTGTTTTCGCTGGCACAATAATTTTTGCCGTAGCGGCTTTGTCCTTCGGCTTGGATATCAAATTTACCTTAACACGAGCCAGCCTTCTCCCGTCAGTTGCAACAAGATTAACTTTCTTGCCGCTTATTTCCCATAAAACACCATTGATTGCATAGCGGGTGCTTTCTTTAGCAGTCGCAAAAAGACATTGCTCAATACCTGTCTGAAGGTTCTCAAGGCGAATTTCTAAATCGCCGTCACCTTCAAAACCGGGGACTTGAGGATATTGCTCCGGCTCTTGGCTGTATATTGTAAAATGACTGTCGGCTCCCTCTATTTCACAGGTGCCTTCAGCAGACTTTATTAACAATACCTCTTCGATGCTTTCACGAACAATGGCAGATAATCTGTCTGCTGGAATAACGGTTGTACCATCTTCATCAATTTGTGCCCCTGTAAGTTGATAATTAACGCCAACCTCTAAATCTGTGCCGAAAATCCTTATGCCGCTATTATCTGCTGTCATTTTAATACAACGAAGAATAGGCTTAGGGGTTCGGCTTGGTACAACATGCGTAATTAGCGCCAAAGCTTCAGATAAAGCAACCCTGTTAACTTGTATTTTCATAACAAAACCTCTATTTTTAGATATTATGGTTAAAATGCCCGATCAATAAATCTAGAATATAATTTAATGCGTAAAACAGTAATTATCAATGATTATTTATAAAAAAGACTCAACAAAATATAGTTGTTGACAAGAACAAGATTCGAACCTTTCTAATTATATTTTATGTTGTTTATAAAAAGAAGTATAAAAAAGAATTGTATTATTAGTAATCCATATATTGTGTGGGATTGTTAAGTTTTTATATGGATTTTTTCTTATGATGTTGACAAGGAAGAAGTTATGTGAAATTTATGCGCGCTATCCATTGTTGAAAACTTGTTTATTGGTTTGTGCTATCAACGATTATTAAAACAGGATTATTTACTATGAGCGTATAATTTATATGATAGTTTATTATAATAACAAAGCCTTTAACAAGCAGAAAGCAATTAATAAAATATCAGTTAGATATTATAATAATATCAACTATTTTTATGCGATTTTGTTTATAAATTGTTGTTTAAATCAATCATTTTACTGGCCGTAGTTATAAGTCGTTTTCTCAAAGCATTGGGACTAAGCACCTTGACTTGGTCTCCATATCCGAGAATCCACCAGCTTATTTCACCCAGCCCATCAACGCGGAATTCAACAATTGCCGATCCATCTTTATTTTGAATTACTTTTTGTGTACTGTGCCATTTTACTTCAATTACATTACTTGCTACCTTTGGTGAAAATAGAAGCCTAATGTTATAGATTCTACCCTCAGGTATCATTGACCAGGCCCTGCCGAGATAGTCTGTTGCATTGAAATCCTTGTCATTGATAAAACATTTATCTAATATTGTAATTTCCTTAATACGGTTAAGCTTAAATGTGCGGACTGTTTTATGTAGAGAAGAGAAGCCTAATAGGTACCAAGCACGCTGGTTATAAAGCAGATGATATGGATGTATGTCGACATCAATTATCTCATCTTCGAAGAGAGAATTGTAGTGTATATGTACTATGAGTTTTTTTGACATAGCCTTTTGTAATTCTTGAAAACGATTATCCAGATGGTCTAACGGCGCCTGTGCAACAGCTTTGGTTGTGATATTACGCAGGAATGTTGTGCAGTATTGCCTGATTTTGGCGGGTAGATTGTTTTCAATTTTCAATGCAGCCAGTAGTGCGGACCTTTTGTAAGGCAATTGAACTTGCTTACGCAATTTGTGGACCAAAAGGAGTAGGCTTAGTGCCTCCTGCAGATTCAAATCAATGGGCGGCAGGAAAAACTCCGGGTCTATACTGTAGCCGCCGTTCTTGGCGCTATAATGGTATGGTACACCGATAGCTTGTAGTTCTTTTAAGTCACGAAAGATAGTCCTTCGACTTGTTTTGAACATCTTTGATAAATCTTCGACTGTATAATTCTCACCCGCTTGCAATGAAGTTAAAATTTTCATTAATCGGCTGATTCTACTGGTCTTCATATTTAAATCTTTTGATTAAAAAAGCTCCTTTTTGTTTTTTCTTCAAAAGTTAAATTTATTGTATAATCAATTGGCGGGTTAGTAAAGTATTTCATTTTAGCTGGAACTATTTGAATGTCACGATTGACGATAAATATTAATATGTCTATAATTTGGCAATTGTTATTTTTAATCACCTTTTTATATAGTTGATTGAGGTATATATAAGTGAAAAAGCAGGACGGCAGGAACAATAGTGCAAATGGTTGTGAAAACAATAAGTCTGAAGCAACGCTAAAACTTGACTTTATTCGTCAAATTGTTGCCGATGATTTAAAGACAAGTAAGTGGCAGGGACGCGTAGTAACCAGATTTCCGCCTGAGCCGAATGGTTATCTGCATATCGGTCACGCAAAGAGTATATGCCTTAACTTTGGTATAGCAGCCGAGTTCGGAGGAAAATGTAACCTGAGATTTGATGACACAAACCCCGAAAAAGAAGAAGAGGAGTACGTCAAATCCATCATCGAAGATGTCCGCTGGCTTGGTTGGGATTGTGGTGAACGTGAGTATTATGGCTCGGATTATTTCGAGCAAATGTACCTGTATGCTGTTCAACTTATCAGAACAGGAAAGGCATACGTTTGTGACTTAAGTCCGGAAGAAACTAGGAAATATCGTGGTACATTGACAGAGCCGGGTATTAATAGTCCTTATCGCGAAAGGAAAATCGAAGAGAATATCGACCTTTTTGAGCGAATGAAGGCCGGCGAATTTCCGGATGGCTCTCGGACGCTGCGTGCTAAAATCGATATGGCGCATCCTAATATTAATATGCGTGACCCGGTGATGTACAGAATTCTTCACGCGACTCACCCACACACCGGCGACGAGTGGTGCATATATCCGATGTATGACTGGGCGCATGGCCTGGAAGATTCTGTCGAGGAAATTACTCACTCGATTTGTACGCTTGAATTTGAGAACCACCGTCCGTTGTACGACTGGTTTCTTGACCAATTGGGTGTTTACCATCCACAGCAAATAGAGTTTGCACGACTGAATTTGTCTTACACCGTGATGAGTAAGAGAAAGCTTCTGCGCTTAGTGCAGGAAGGACACGTCAATGGTTGGGATGACCCGCGCCTGCCGACTATCTCCGGTCTGCGAAGACGCGGTTATTCTCCCGAAGCGATTCGAAACTTCTGTGCACGCATCGGCGTAAATAAATTCAACAGTACCGTCGATATTGCTCTTTTGGAGCATTGTCTCCGCGAAGATTTGAATAAGACCTCTCCACGGGTTATGGCTGTTCTAAGGCCCTTGAAGGTTATTATTGACAATTATCCTGAGGACAAGGTCGAGCAGCTCGAAGCAGTAAACAATCCTGAAGACCCCGCTGCCGGCACGAGAAAAGTCCCCTTCTCGCGCGAGTTGTATATCGAGCAGGATGATTTTATGGAAGACCCGCCGAAGAAGTTTTATCGTCTTGCCCCTGGCCGAGAGGTTCGACTCCGATACGCATATTTTATTACCTGTCAGAGCATAGTGAAGGACCAAAATGGTAGCGTTGTTGAAATGCACTGTACTTATGACCCGGCGACAAGAGGTGGTGACGCACCAGATGGACGTAAGGTCAAGTCAACACTGCACTGGGTCTCAGCCCCTCATACCCTTGATGCAGAAGTAAGATTGTACGACCATCTTTTTACAAAAGAGAATCCTGATGATACTCAGGAGGGCAAAGATTTCACATCCAACCTAAATCCAGACTCGCTTGAGATGCTCACTTCGTGTAAGGTCGAGCCGTTTCTCGCTGATGCTAAACCTTTAAATCGTTACCAGTTTGAACGCTTGGGATATTTTTGCGTTGACCCTGACAGTTCTAAAGATAAGCTTATATTCAACCGCACAGTATCGTTGCGTGACACTTGGGCAAAAATCCAAAAAGCTCAAAAGGGAAAATAGATAATCGTCGATTTTGCTTTGCGTTTTACTTGTAAAAAATCATTTTTAGCGATGCTATAAGCAGGACCACCCCGAAAACCTTGCGCAGAATATGGTCCGGGATTTCGGTGGCAAAGTTTGCCCCTAACCAGCCCCCTACGAAAAAGCCGAGACATATAAGCCCGGCAACCTTTAGGTCAACATTGCCATCTTTGTAATATGTCCAGGCGGCGAGCAGGCCGATGGGTGGAACCATAAGAGCTAATGTTGTTCCCTGTGCCATATGTTGTGACAGGCCGAACACGAGCACTAAGAAGGGAATAATAATTATAGCCCCGCCGATGCCAATCAAACCACTGAAGGTTCCGGCGACTAAACCCAAAAGCAAAAATAGAAATGTATTCATAAGAAATTGACCTCGTTTTTGTGGTGTCTGTAATAGTTTATTTCTCACCCGAACAGCTCGTAGAATTTAGCTTCTATATCGGGATTTTCGCATAGTGTTTGTCCGCAAAGCACGGCACGAACACCTATATCTTTTAGTTTTTCCACATCTTCACGGCTCTTTATTCCGCTTTCTGCAACCAGTTCATTTTTGTTGTCCAGTAGTTCAGCTAACCGACTGGTATTATTCAAATCAACTTTCATTGTTTTTAGGTTTCGGTTGTTGATACCGAGAACACTGTAACCCTTCTTGGGAAAGCCGATAAGACTGCGCACAGACAATAGTGTGTCGGCCCCGTGAATTTCCAAAATGACTGTTAGTGTCAGTTCGGCGGCAGTTATCATTAAATCCATCAGCCTGCCAGGCAGCAGGGCTTCTGCTATTAAAAGTATCGCATCGGCGCCGGCAGCCCTGCTTTCGTAAACCTGCCACTGGTCGATGATAAAATCCTTTCGCAGAATCGGCAAATCAATCACCTCTTTTATTTGTTTGATGTATTCGATACGTCCCTGGAAATATTTCTCATCGGTAAGCACGCTGATTGCGTCGGCGCCGCACTTTTTGTATATTTGCGCAATTTCCACCGGCTCGAAATCTTCTCGAATAAGACCAGCCGAGGGTGATGCCTTTTTAATCTCAGCTATGACATTCAGACCTCGTATGTTGGGCTTGGTGACGGCCTTATAGAAATTCCGACATTTCGCCATCGTGCTGATTTGAGCTTTTAACTGCTCGATACTGCATTGAGATTTGCGTTGTTCAACCTCGATTTTCTTATCGGCAATGATTGTATCCAATATATCCGCCAATCGGATTCTCCTAGTCCAGCTTAGGTTCGGAAGATGCTAATATGCTTCTAACCGGAATTCTCTGAGATTTGCACATAGGCCATACGAACTTGATTGAGAGTATCTTTTAAGACCTTCTCTTCCGGTTCGGTCAGGTTACCCTTGGTTTTTTCCTCAAGGACCTCGAGCATGTCAATATTGTATTTCGCCAAATGAAGGTCCGGCTCTTTTTCTTTCTGTCCTTCTACTTTCAG
>CAZUTR010000071.1:0-3411 GCA_964623545.1 uncultured Pirellulales bacterium
GTTAATTACATTGGAAGATGTTTTTACAGCTATGAGAGTGAACCACTTGACTATGGTAGATTTTTGTTTGCTGTAAAAGCTGTGGATAGCAGTGATATTGAAAACACTTCATTGGGGCATATAGCAATAGAGATTAGAGATGACAATCCTGATGATATTGATATTTTGAGCATTAGTCCTCTTTGATAAATGATGTTCATTGGCGTAGAGATAAAGTATGTCCAACAGAGTTGATTTTTCCCAATCTGCAGAGGCATCGCTTGCGATACCGGCGAGTACAGTTTCAGTTTTTTTTGATGGGATGTTGTGTCCCTACCTCGAGGTGTTAGAGGTTGTTAGAGGTGATTGGCCGGAGTTTAGCTGGGCCAAGTTAGCAGTAAATTTCTCGGCCTGGACTGCTGGTGAGCCGATGACTGTTGAGGATGTTGAGTCGGCCCTGCCTGTTGGCAAAAGTGCTTGTATTCGACAGGTTTACAACGGCTGTGCACCGGGTGCTGCTGCATTTAGTTTTCCTATTTTCGTCGGCCAGATAGAAAGTGTAGAAACGAAGCTTGGAAGTAGCGAAGAGCGGGTAGTAATAACAGCTAAGGACTTTAGTGCAACTTTAGAACGCATTACAGTCTTTGGTCGGCGCATCATTGATTGTGATGATTCGATTCTGTTTTTGGCTGGTGTTGACACGATATTTAATGAGGATGGCCTAGCAAATGCTTCGGCTGAATTGAAGGAATACAACGGTAAGAGTTACAGGATGTTCTGTGCTAATACAGAACAGTCGAAATACTGGAGTTATGCCGATGTCATAAACTACTTGCTTTGTGAGTATCTGCCGATCGGGCAGTTGGAGTTGCCTGATATCGAGCGTCTGAGGAGTATAACAGAAGAGCAGACGGTTCGAGACCTTGATGTTACCGGGCTAAACTTGCTGCAGGCGCTCAATCAATGCTGTCAGAGGATTGGTCTTAGGTTTAAGTTTGTACCGCGACTTGTGGAGGCAGAGACGGGGCAGGCGATTGTATTTTACAAATCGGGACGAGGAAGAGAGGTTGAGTTGAATTGTCAGCAAAAAGCCGAGGAACTTAGCATCTCGAAGACGAATATTGCTGCATTGAGCAGTAAGAAAAATTTCTATCCTGTAACACACAGGTACGTCGGGCAGGGTGACTTTAAAGTTTATGAGGCGACGTTCGAGTTAGTAAAGGCGTGGGACCCTGCAGATGAAGAGATGGATTATGATAAGTTCTCGCCCTCGACGAATCCTGATTTTTACAAGGTAAAAAATGTGTATCGCAAGTGGTGTCTGAACGAAGCTGGTGACTATAGCGGTTCTCCGTACAATCAGGGTGAACCGTTTGACTTTTCGAAAATATTTGAGAGAAGTGAATTCATTCACAAAAGGAGAAGGTTTTGGCCTGCTCTGAGCTGTGATAAGCAGGGCAAATCACTGGGATATTTTCTGGAAGTGTCTTTCAATAATGGGCAGAATTGGTGGCAGTATCTTTACGCCTTTAATAATCTTCTTGATGAGTGCGGAATATGGCTGAGCAGTGACCGTCTTGATGCGAACACATGGGTGGCGGCACTTAAGGGTGCGTTGAAGTTCAGAATAACTGCGTCGGTTGTAGCTGATGAAAGATTAAGTTGTGTGGTTGCTGATGGTCCGGTCGGCTCAACTGTTGAGGTTGTAGATGAGCTGATTACACTGCCGAGGTGGTTCAAGTATCGAAAAGTGTCACCAAAGAGCATTTTTGTGAACAGCAGCGACAGCTCTCTCGGTCAGCCGGATGAGGTTGATGATACAGATGCTTTGTATGGATTTGTAAGAAAGCAAGCTGAGGTATCAGGGGCAGTAGCTGAGACCGTGGATGTGCAGACACCTTATCTTGTTTTTGATTACAGAGTGGGTGACAGGGTAACAGTTAGTCCCGAAAGCAGAGATTTGCTCGGTTGCAGGAGAGATAACAGGAGCATTCATTATATAGAACGTGTTCAAATGGATTTTATCAAGCAGTATACTAATCTGAAAGTGGTTCGCAAGAGGAAGTAGATGTGGGATGTGATGTATGGATGTTGTTGAAAGCCAGCGATTATTGGAACGATTCAGCAGAAAAAGCGGCGGAGAAATGAATGAGGTATCGACCGTTACTTCTCCCGGAGCGAGGGAGTCTGCGTGGGCAGTTAAAGTTAAAAGCCATTTTTCTTACAACGTCTATAACGTTCGAGCGGTTGAGATAGGCGGTGCCGGGTCGCTGCCGGTAGAGATTGGCTCAGAAATGCAGGCGGTGAATCTGGCTGAGTCTTTTGAGCAGCAGGGAACACTGCCAGCGGGGACATACGCCGTTATGCAGAGAGTGGGCGATAAGAATGTTTTCTATGCTTCAGTATAACTCAATACTGAGAATAGCTTAGCTGGGAGTTAATAATGGCTGGGGAAGATGAGAAATCGTGGCGGTTCAATAAGCAGGTAAATCTTTCGGTATTGGTACAGATTGTTTTTCTGGCGTCTTTGATAGTAGGAAGCTGGGTGAATCTGCAGAGACAGCTCGATTTGTTGCAGCGGGATGTCACGATGCTGCTGGAGTCCCAGCAGAAGTACCAACAGAAGCTGGAATTGGTACATACTTCAAGTATAGGCCATGAATTTCGTCTGCGAGCGATTGAAAAGCAATTGCCGCAGGCGGACATAGCTGACAGTGTTATTTTGCCGTAAGAGAAAGGAGTAAGATGAAGGCGAAGATTTTTTTGGTAATAATTTTAGCTTGTTTTTTGGTTGCCGGCTGCGAGAGTTTTCGATTTGCGCCGAGCGAAAGGCAGAAGCAAAATGCCTGGCTGCATAATCGCACCGCCTCCGTGGCTGCTCAGACTGCGACGGTGGAAGATTCCTCGCAGAAGCTGCAGGCGCTTACTAAACTGAATGAGCTTCAAAGCAGAAATTTCGTTTCTTACTGTGGGCTGCCGAAGGAGTTTCCCAAGGCTGAGAATGCCGAGGATATACTTTCCGAATCGAGTGTTCAGATTGCTCACGCTGCTTTAACTGATTCTGCGGAGAGGCCCGATGCCTTTGAGCTGGCTGATAGTATACTGGAGCTGGGGATAGGAATATCGGCTTTGCTGGGTGGTGTGTACGGCACAAGGGCGGTCCGATTTCTACAAGAGGCGAAAACAAAATCAAAAGCCCTGCAGGAGATTGTCAAGGGCAATGAGCTTTTCAAGAAAGAGCACACCGCTTTGGCTTCTGCATTCAAACAGGCACATAAGGACCAGTCTTCCACGACACGGCAAATCGTGGTTGAGATGAAGGCATAGCAATAAGCGTATTAACTTCTTTTCAGCCGAGTACAAATATGGCTGCGAAGGGTAAATCCCGGAACTCAACCAAAGAAAGGTATCTGGCGATACCCTATCATATCC
>CAZUTR010000071.1:3421-9817 GCA_964623545.1 uncultured Pirellulales bacterium
GGGCTCTGCCAGAAGATGCTGCTGGCTCATGTTTACAGCTTCGGCCAGAAGGGCTGTTTCCAGAGTAACAGAACTCTTGCCGATATTTATATGGTTTCAGCAAACACTATCTCCCGCTGGCTAAAGGACATCAGCGAATATCTGTATATTAAAAATCCCAAGGGTTACTACAGGACGATGTGGGCCAGGTCTCATCCGGATGTTCGTTTGTCTGTGCAGCAGTGGTCTAATTCGGATGGCAAAGCTCTTGTTCACTTAAGCAAATCTGGTGAACACCCTCATCAAAAATGCTCAGGTGAGTTCACTAAATCTGCGATTCGACTTCACCAAAATTGCATAACTACTAATAACAATACTAATGCGGAAAGGAAAAAGCAAGCTTTTACAGATGTTGAAGTTTTCAAGAAATCCCTTGGATTCGGCTCAGGCCGAAGGCGAGCGAAGCTGACCGAAGAGCAGGTCGAGGAGCGAAAAGCCGCCCAACTTAAGGCCCTGCGTGCAAACTAACGCCGAGTTCTTTGACAAGTTAATAATGTATGACTGGCTGACGATGGAGGGCCCCCAAAAAATCGGCGGAAAAATATTCAGGCGGATATCAATTTGGTGTTGAAGTGTGCCGATATTTATGTTAACCTGTATGAAATTGGTTAACATGGGTTAACGTAATAGCATGAGGTTAACATATATAACTCTTTATAGATTATATGGTTAAGAAGAAGTACATTACGGTGCCGGAGTTGGCTAAACTGTTGGGAATCAGCAGGATTGCGGTATATAAAAGGGTTAAGAGCGGCCAGATACCGGCGGAAAAAATCGGCAGAAATTATCTAATTTCCGACCGTTACATAACACGGAATCTGACCGGTAAGATGACCTCTGAAAGTAAAAAGCAGATTGATGCGGCGGTCAAGAAGACAGTGCGTGAGTACGGCGTGACATTAAAGCGGCTTGGTAGAGAATAATGAATGTTGTCACCATTGAAGAAGTTGAATATATTGCTTTTCGACTTGCGAAGGAGCTTCTTTCTTTTGATGAGCCGATACCTGATTTTTCAATGCGATTCCCACATATTCTTGAGAGCTGCCTTGTCACACCTTTTCAACGGTTTTCCGGAAAGGCTCTATATCCATCGATGGTTTCCAAGGCGAGTATTCTTTTGTACCTGATGATTAAGAACCATCCTTTTCAAAACGGCAATAAAAGGATAGCCCTGACAACATTGTTCGTATTTCTGTATAAAAATAACAAGTGGCTGAATCTGGACCCTGAGGAGCTTTACAATTTCACGATATGGGTTGCGCAAAGCCCTGCTAAACTGAAAGACGAAGTAGTTGCGGGCATAGAGAAGTTTATTCGAGCTTACCTGGTCGACTTAAATAAAAAGAATAGCTAGCGAAAGCCATCGGGACAAAAGCTTTCTCATACAAGATTCATATTTCGCACTGAGTCTTCGTACTCGTTACTCGATTTTGATTTTGTCGAGCCAGGCGCAGTCGCTTCCTGCAGAGGCGATGAAATCTTTTGTATAGATCCATTTAAACGTATGCGGGCCGGGCGTGACGGGGAAAGATTCCTGAGACCAGCCGAGCTCGCCGGACCATTTGTTCTGCTCAACGTCATCGATGTAAAAGCGAAGATAATCAAAATTTGATTCACTGGACACCTTCTTATAGAAGGTGATTCGTTCGCCTTGTACGTTGATATCAATCTGCAGCGTACTCTGCTCGTCATGTGTTATGGTCCCTGATTTGGCGGCATAGGTTCCTTCATAAACTATATCCGAAACGATGTTCCAGTTTGCGTCTCCGAGGTGCTGCCAGTCGTAACGAGAGAAATCTCCCGTCTCGAAGTCTTCATCAAAGCCGGGGACAGGCGAGCCGGAAAGCCAGTTCGAGCAGAACTCCTGCAAATCATATAAGTTGATTTGGTCATCGCCAGGCAGATAAATATCGCAGAGCTGGTTCCAGTTGGCTTCGCCCGCCTGAGAATCCCACGCCGAGGCGAGAATGGAAAAATCATGGAAGTTCACGACTCCGTCCCTGTTAATGTCTGCGGATTTTGCGAATCCCCATATTTCCCATGTAACATCCCATGTGAAATAAGTATATCCGGGCGTGGAGTGGTCGATTATGATATTATCTAATTTCAGGCCGAAATCCGTAATGATACAGCCGTATAAGTCGGGATAGCCCTCGGCAATTCCGGGAGATTTGACAATTGTATCACTTTCGACATTACCCGTGAGACTGAACTCTGCTAATACCCGCAAAGTTTCATCCACTCCGTTAGTCAGATAATCAGCGGCTTCAGGCAAATCGGCAGCATTTAGTTGCAGGTAAGAACCCTCGTCCCATTCGGTTACGCCATGAAAGGATGGTCCAAACATATCCCAATACCCTCCGAGCCTCATCTCAAACTCCATGCTGTAGAGGTCTTCCGCACCGGAGCCGCACGAGCTGTCATGCCTGATTGTTCCCAGCAGAACGGCATCAGGGCGGTTTTCCGCTTCAATTCTCACCTGCAAATGATTCGAACCGGGAATATCAAACTTTCTCAAATTCGTCCAGCAGTAGTCCGGTGAGCTGCCGATGGTTGGACCGCTGCATAGCTGGAAATAACTGTCCCCCGCCTGCATAATAGAAAATATGAAAGTGTCTGGAACTCTGATATACGGCACTTCAAACGTGATACTTTGTACCCCGCCTATCATCTCGACGTTTGTTTTGGGCGGACTTTGCCAAAAAAGCTTGCCGGGATAATCGTCCGGAGCGGTTGGCATGTAAAACCGCAGAATGTAGTCATTCATCTGTCCTATATCGGAGCTGTAGGTTGCCACATTGACGGTAAAACTTGTGACGAAGCGCTTGTTGCCGCTCAATGTGACAGTATTTCCTATCTCGCGAATTACTATCCAGCTGGTAGTCGTTGCTGAAAGACTGTCATATACGACATCGGCCGAGGCGATGCATTGTAAGGCGAGAGCTGTTAATACGACCAGGTTTACGAAGCGGATTTTGTTGGGTTTCATGGCTTTATCCTCCGTAAAAAGAAGTTAACAATTTGTTTTTTCACCGTTACTTTTCGACTTTCCTGACCGGAAAAAAATTGAATACAGTTGATGGTCACAAATTTATATGCCGCTCCTGTTGTGATACCCCATCTCACTTGTTTTTTATTATATCGACTACTGTGGAAATAACAAGGATTAATTAAATATGAGGTATGTTTGGCTTAGCGAGGGCTCGTCGCCGTTTTCCCGCCCAGAAACTCAAACGGCGACAAGCTGCCTCCAGATCAATAAGGATACTTCCCCAAAATTACTATCAAGACGACAGGGACAATGGGTATGTTGATTGAAAAAGCTGGCTTTTTATTACGGCATTTTATTGAGGTTTTCGGATTTGACTTTCCAGTTTTTTGGGAAGCCGGGGGCGTTTTTGTCGGGGCAGTCGTCCCAGCCGGCGGCCATCATTGCTACCGCAGTTAACAGGCCGCCGTTGCCCGGCAGGTAAATCGGCAGATTCGGCTCCTGATAATTATGGCCGTTATGTAAGTAAGTGTTCTTTGTGACGTCCATCAGTAACGCATCGACGGCAAGTTCCGGCTCACCTAATCGAGCGGCGGTCATCGCAATGAGGGAATAATCCCAGCCCCATGTCGATTCGTGGTTCCAGTTTTCCATAACGTGCCGAAGCGTTTTTCTCATCGTTTGCCTGTCGAGCAGATGCGTCTGCGGTAATAAACCATACGCAGCGAGCATAGAGGGATGGCCGCCGTCAGGGACCAGCGGCGATTGCTGCTCTACGTAAATTCCGTTGTGCACCGGCAGCGGAGCGAGGTGCTTTATAATGTGGTCCCAGTTTGGCTCCGGCTCGGTGCCGAGGCGCTGTCGCCACTGGTTGGCCTTTTCCAGCCCCCACGCCCAGTAGGCCAGCTCGAAGGCGGGATTCCTCGTCTGTGCAAAATCTTCGACATTAAATTCTCTTGCTGAAAGCAGTGGAGGGCCGAGGTCGAAACATTCGGTTTGCTCATTGAAATGTACGAAGGAGGCCATGAATTCGGCGGTCTGCTGAATGATGTCTTTATATTCTTCGAGTGTCTGTCGTGTCGGCTTTTGGCGATAAACAAGCTCGGCGTAGTAAATCGGATGCGGCTGCTGCCAGATGAGTAGCGGCCCTATAGTCGAAGGCGCGTCCTGACCGTCCGGGCCCACCATCTTCGGCCAGCGGGCTCCCTCGTAACCCTGTCTTTGGGCGATGGCCTTTGCGATGGGCAGAATCTGTTTGTACCAGTTAAGCGGCCTTTCGAGCATCTCCAGCCGGGACCACAGTGCGAAATGCACGCCGTGCCACCAGTGCATCTCCAGGTGAAATTTGCCGTGCCAGCTTGTACATGTCAGTCCGGTTTCGGCAGGCGGGTACTTCTGGACGGATTGAATCCGCGTAAGATACTGCGATAAAACAATTCTTCTTTCCAGCTCTTTCCAGCGAGGGTCTTTACTTTCGGACAGGTCTATCGCCCCGCCTGTCGTCCAGAACTGCTCCCAGCTTTTCTCGCATTGCTCACCGACTGTTTGAAAATCATATTCGGATAAATCGTCAATTTCTTTTGAAAACAGTACAAGTAGTTGCAGCGAATCAGTATCCCTGGAAGGGATAAACTGGAAATCGTGTTTTGAAATTTTTATTAGTGCGCCCTTGTTCGAGAACTTTAAAATGCAGTAGTATTTTAGATCATCCATTTGATGAAGCAAGCAGCAGCCGGTTTTATCATTTTTGACAATCCGTGTCGTATGCTTGTCAGGTTCTTCCCAGCTTGAAGGGTCCGTTCCCCAGGTGCCGGATGCGTATGGAAAATTTAAAGCTATTCGAAACTTGCCGGTTTCTAAAAGTTCGGATTTTACTTCAACAGCAATCATATCCAGCTGCGGGTGACATAGTGTTTGTATTTCAACATTTTCGCTATCCAATTCAAATTTACTGTTCAAGGTGCCTTGCCAAAGATTGAGTGTCTGATGAGTATTTTTCAAATCTTCAGCAGATGCCTCATGGCCGTCGGCCTTGAGCATGACAAAGCCGAGCTGGGCGAGACTGGTTTGATGGGGATTGGCGCGAAGATATGCTGCTGCGGGTGATTTTTGTATGATGTTGTATTGCACTTTGCGTCCATACGTATCAACCGGTTCGAAGGTATCCGCGAGTTTGTAATTTTCGGTATTGGCGAACCGATGCCAGCCCCATTCGGCCATTGTTGTAAGAGGGATGCCTTTTTCATATACGGATAGAAACGATTGCAGGCCTGTCAGGTCGGCAGTAAAAGTGAATTTTCCATTGCCAATGGAAAGCGGCGACAGGGCGTCGAATTCAGTAAGCGATACATTGTGTCGATTGACCAGTGCATAACGGTCAATCTTCTCACCCTTATGAGTATCGGCAAGTGTATTTTGAAAAAGACAAGCAAAGACTGCTGCTAATAATACATATCTTTTCATTTTGAACATTCTTAAAGAAACTAAGGATATTATGTCACACTTAGGTTCACAGGTCAAATTGCTCTGCTGAATAAGGTTGAACGAAGATTGGAGGCGGGGGGATTTCGGGCTTCACCCTTGAACCCAAATTTGCTTCACAAATCTCCATAGGGGCCCTCACTCCGACGACGCGGAAAATTTCTTTTCCCAAACCATTTTTGGGGTTTGAATCCCATAACTGGGTAAGCAAATCCAATGGGGGGCATGGTATTATCAAAGTCAACCAGCATCCTAAGTGATTAAACGTAAACAAGTATGAGCATAGATACTCATATTATTTCAACCAGTTGTCGGCCAATCTTGTAAAATCATACAAGTCCACCCTACAGTTGCCGTCGAAATCAGCTCCATTACAATCACCACAATTGGCACCCAGCCAATTAGCTCCGAGACACCGCAAATCATCTAAATCGACAACTCCATCGCCATCACAATCACCATCCAGATGTTCAAAGGCCCCTAAGTCCGGCGCATCTCCCTCAAAAGCCAGACCTACATCGATTCCCGCATCTATCAATGGACTTGTTGTGGAAAGACGAAGAAAACTCAGTTTAGGCAGCCCTCCATCCGGTTCACGCGGGCCATCGATTCCCTCGGAATCCAGGCTCCTAAAATCTGTACTGCCAACTGTAAAACCATTCCAGGAATTATATTCGTCGTCAATCTCTGAATAAATTAACACCGTTCCGAGGTACGAGAGATTGTTGCGCAATACGTGAGTATCAGAATGCTCGTCAAAGTAAAAATTACTGCCCTGGTTGTCCACTGAGGTGCAGTTATAAACCATGACACCGGTTAAATTCCCGTTTACATCGATTCCATGATGTGGATTGTCATAAGCTAAGCACCAAAGGAGCATATGGGCA
>CAZUTR010000072.1:0-3271 GCA_964623545.1 uncultured Pirellulales bacterium
GAATCAAAATATGGGGGGTTAATTTCTCCTTCGGCGGCAATTTTCCGAGTCATGCAGATGCGGCTGTTTCAGCCCAGCGGCTGGCGGCGGCGGGAATAAACTCTGTTCGCTGCCATCATATGGATACATCAAAATATCCCTACGGGATTTGGCATCCTACAACCGGAGCAACCATATATGATGAGGCGCTGGACCGGCTTGATTATTATATCAACGAATTGGCTGATAAAGGTATCTATATCAACCTGAACCTGCATGTCGGCAGGGAGCACAGCCAATATCTGGATTTGCCTGAGCCCAATACAAATTATGATAAAATTGTCGGGATTTTCACGCCGCTATTAATACAGGCACAAAAAGACTATGCATACGAAATAATGTTTGAGCATGTGAATCCGTATCGTGGTGTGCGATACGCTGATGACCCGGCTGTCGCGTTCGTAGAGATAACCAACGAGGACAGTTTCTTTATGTGGGGCTCAATGGATACTCTGCGAAGCCTGCCGAGCTATTACGCGGATATAATTCAACAGATGTATAATGATTGGCTGGGCGATGAGTATGGCGACACGAATAATTTGAGGGATTTTTGGAACAGTAATGTTGAGCCGTTGGGGGAAAATCTTTTAACGAGTTTCGAGGACCACTTCAATGACCCTAATGTCAGCGCCGATGATAAATGGTATCTGGAAGAGCATGAGGGCTGTCAGGCGTCGTTTGAATTGGCGGAGTATCAATCGAAAACGGGCGCTAAATTTATCATAGATGTAACGGACGAAACCAGCTGGCATTTGCAGGTCAAACAAGCGAACTTGCAAATTGTGGAAGGTCAGTATTATACGTTGAGCTTCGAGGCTGTTGCCGAGCAACCGCGTACGATATGGTGTAATGTAATGCAGAACCACGATCCGTGGAGTAATCTTGGATTTTACAGCACGGTTGAATTGGGTACGCAGTGGCAGGGCTATAGTTATGGATTTGTCGCCAATGCTGATGATGAGAACGGGCGAGTGACCTTCAGCTTCGGCGGCGGCGATATGACAACGTTTTATTTGACCAATGTGCAATTGGGAACCGGCGGACAGACGGGACTTTTGGAAGACGAATTTATTGAGACGGCCACTGTTCGGTTGTTTGCCGGTAGTGAAGTTAAAGAGCGTGCAATCGACCGAATGCGGTTTCTTGCTGAGACGGAGAAGGCCTATTTCGATGATATGCGCAGTTATATAAAGAATGATTTGGGTTGTGATGCGCTGGTTACCGGTACGATTGTCTTCGGCCCTTTGGGACTATATGCACAAAGCGATATGGATTTTATCGACAGCCATTCCTATTGGCAGCATCCGCGCTTTCCCGGCAAACCTTGGGACCCTGAAGACTGGTATATTGAGCAAAAGCCGATGACTGACTATATCAACGAAGCGACTTTGTTTGGCCTTGCTGGCTGTCGGCTCGGCAAAGGTTCCAGTTATCCCGGTAAACCATTTACGGTAAGCGAATACAATCACCCTGCGCCGCTGGATAGTCAGGCGTCATGTGTGCCCATGCTTGCATCCTTCGCAGCGGCTCAGGACTGGGATGGTTTGTGGCTATATTCCTATACGCACAGTTCGGATGACTGGAATGATAATTATCTTAACGGATTCTTTGATATTCTTCACAATCCGGCTAAGTGGGGTTTTATGCCGGCGGGGACAAGCATATTTCGATACGGCGGGATTGAGCCGGTCGGGGACACATATTATTACGCTGGTTTAATTGACGTGAATGAAGATTTGGTCCCTGTAGCGGATTTGCATCTCAAGCACGACAGGGACATGTTCGGTGTTCTTGCAGAAAATTCTGGATTTAGTCGGGAAGATTGGCTTGATAAACGCATAGCCAATGCTTTTTACGAGACAGGCAGTATTGAGCAGCCGAATGAACCGAACCAAACAATGTTGAATTGGGACATCGGGGTTGATGGTAAAGGCATATACTCGGCGATTGGCAAATCGGCGTGGGTGTACGTCGGACATCGAGAGAAGTTTGTCGCTGCAAGCAGTAACAAAATAGAAGTTAGTGAACCGAATTATGCTGCGATTACTATAACATCTTTAAATCCGGATTGTATAAAAGTACCGCTGCCTGAAAGAGAGAAGATTCTCATCACGGCCTGTGGGCGATGTGAGAACACCGCAATGGTATTCTCACCTGACCGTACAACGGTGGGCACAAACTGGGGCACCGCTCCGGTTCAAATCGAGCCGGTTTCCGCCATAATTAGATTGCCGCTTAAAGGACTTAGGTGCTACGCTTTATCGGCAGACGGAACGATAAAATCCTCCATACCAACGACAATCGAAAATGACGAAACAGTTGTTGAAATATCGCCGGCTTACGAGACTATGTGGTACTTGTTAGTCGAAACCGCTGATTTGAATGACAATGGGAGGGTAGCGTTCGGAGATTATTGCAAACTGGCTCAATACTGGTTACAGGATGAACCATCGGTTGACATTTGGCCATTGCCTTTTGGTGATGGTGTAATAGACCTTGAAGACCTTGCAGTTCTTGCGGAAAACTGGCTTGAAGCTACTGCTCCTTAGGATTATTGAGACTCCGGAAGTGATTTGACTCAGCACTCAAAACCAGAAGAAACAAATCGATTAAAATGCACCGATTTTTTCTGCCTGTGTTTTGTAGCCGGTGAAATAGAGGAATCTTTCGTAATTAAATACAGGGACAGAAAGGGCCTCGGCCTGCGCTTTGACATCTTTATATTGCTCGAGTCTCTGTAGAGAGCGTTCGTATTTTTCCATAGCCGTCGGGAATATCTCTATATCTTCGAAAGTCGGCTTTTTCGGGGTCTTTGGTGCTTGGCCGAGAATTATAAAATCGGTTTCTACCGAGACGGATTCGGCGGCAATGCCACCCCATTTTTGAATGAGAGATTTGAGCTTATAATCTGCATTCTGGTCGATTATCCCATCGCCGTTAAGGTCAAAATCGCCCGAAACTACAAAGACATTTGCTTTGTCACTGTCCCAAATCAAGTTCGCAATTTTATCATCTACAACGATTGGTCTTTTTAACTCGGAGCGGATGATTCTCGCAGTTGAGATGTTTTTACCGACGTTGAAAACCTCCACTTCCGCCTTTCCCTTTCCGTCCCTGGGAATAGGTAAATTTCTATCATAGACGGAGAAGGTAAGACCTGTATATACCTTGTCTTCAGAACCTAAATCCAGATGCACGGTGTTTGTCTGCTCATCAACCAATATTATCTTTC
>CAZUTR010000072.1:3371-9810 GCA_964623545.1 uncultured Pirellulales bacterium
GAACCTAAATCCAGATGCACGGTGTTTGTCTGCTCATCAACCAATATTATCTTTCCATCAGGCTTAAAGACCGCTACTTCGGTGTCTGGTGGCGGTACAATCGAATCGAGCTGGTCTTGTATATGGTCTATTCGCTGCTGAGCCAGCTGCAATTCGGCTTTAGTCTTGAGCATTTCCTTTCGCGAGTTGTCCCTTTCGCTTTTTACTTCGTCCAACTTGGCTGTGAGATTCTTGACCTGCTCGTCGAGGGACTGCTGCATCAGGGCTTTGAGGTCATTATAATCATTACGGATATTGTCAACCTGCTGCTGATAACTTTCCTTCTCGGCGGTCAGTGCTTGTTCCTTCTCGAGACTTGTTTGCATCGCATCGTCGAATCGTTTTTGCAGGTCCTTTAATTGCTCATTGGCCGAGAGCTGTGCGCTCTCTGCGTTGGCCAGCTTTATTGAAAGTTTCTCTATTATCCTCAATAAGGGGTCTGAGGTCGTAAGGTCAGGATTTTTCCCACTTAAGTCATCAAACGTTTCTTGAACCATTCTGTTTATGTTTTCGATTTTGGCTTCAGCCGAGGTCGGCTCGGACGGGCCCGCAATCAAAACCGCCGTATGGTCAAGATAATCGGCCATTTTGCCGAGATAGCTCTCGTTGCTTTTCTTGGCTCCTACAATCTTGCCTCTATCGTTCCATTCTCTGGGTTTTGCTACCTCGTTGAGATTACTCTTGGCAGTGTTGGCTGATTGCTTCTGTTCTTCGAATTTGATGTAGAAAATGATTGCAAAGGCGGCAGCTATAACAAAAAGCGCAATAAAAACTATCAGGGCGTAGAGTGTTGTGTCGCCTTGGCCTCTTTTACCAACTGGCATTTCAAAACCTCCATAAAAACACTAAAAATCGACTATAAAGTCCACTTAAACAATATATTATCGTCGGAAAAGACTTCAAAGTCAATCAAAAAACTGCTAAGAACGGCGTTTTAGGGCAATTGGTGCAAGATTTTATATAGTATATTGGTGAATCAGGGCCGTCAGTTGGGATTTGACAATTATCAGCATTGCCGATACGCTAAGATTATGGATAAACAGAGATTGCAAAAAATTATGGCGGCTGCTGGCGTGGCTTCACGTCGTAAATGTGAGGAGTTGATTCTCGAAGGGCAAGTTCGCGTCAACCGCAAAGTTGTCGATGAGCTGCCTGCTTTTGCTGACCCGGAAAAAGACGAAATAACCGTAAACGGACAAAAAATTGGTATTGTTGAGAAAGTTTACTTTCTCTTGAACAAGCCCAAAGGAGTAATTTGCACCAATCGGGATCCTGTGGGCAGAAAAAAGGCGATAGACCTTGTAAAGTGCCGGCAGCGAATCTTTTGCGTCGGTCGGCTCGATGTCGATACGACAGGGCTGATTATCCTCACCAATGATAGTGAACTGACAAATAAATTGACGCATCCGAAATATGCGGTTCCCAGGACCTATATTGCCGCTGTCAAGGGCAGGGTGGGGGCGGAACAAGTCGAGAAACTTAAAAGTGGGGTCTGGCTTGCCGAGGGCAGGACAGGCAGGGCGGCTGTGAAAATTCTTAAGCGTAACTATAAAGAGTCACTTCTGGAAATAACAATTCGCCAGGGACTTAACAGACAGGTTCGCAGGACGCTGG
This sequence comes from uncultured Pirellulales bacterium, assembly GCA_964623545.1. Taxonomy (GTDB): domain Bacteria; phylum Planctomycetota; class Phycisphaerae; order Sedimentisphaerales; family Anaerobacaceae; genus CAZUTR01. The sequence goes on from CAZUTR010000072.1 coordinate 5,025, forward strand.
CGAAAGTCGGGCTGAGTGTGACATCATTGAAAAGAACAAAAATCGGAAAACTCAACGCCCGCGGCCTCGGTGTCGGTAAATTCAGGACGCTGTCTAAAAGCGAAGTTAATTATCTGCGAAACATAGCTTAGTGATGGATGCGGTCACATGCCCGAATAAATGTGGTCTGAACTTGCCTGAAAGAGGCGTTTGTGTATAATCCTTTTTTTCCTGTAAGATTGATGGTTGTTTATTCCAATTTCAAATAAAGGAGATTTACCTTGAGAAGAATTACGATTTTATCAGTGGCTTTGCTTGTGGTTACGGTTGGATTGTGCAGAGCAGATACGACCGAGGAGCTGGCAAAGGAAAATACTGAGCTGCGAAAAAGGGTTGATAAGCTGGAAAAAGAAGTTGAAGAGCTCAGGAAAATAGTTTTGCAAAAGGCAGATGTGCGAAAAGAACCGGTTGAGGCGAAAGTGAAATCACAAGACGGAACTGCGTCTAAACTCGACGAAGCCGAGCTGCAAAAAATCGCAGATATGGTTAGAAAAGAAAAGGGTAAAAAAACGGTCTGGTCGAATCTTGATATTCAGCTTTACGGCTATATCAAGCTTGATGCCGCTTACGATACATCGCGAATCGATAACGGCAATTACTCCAAGTGGGTCCAGTCCGAGGCAACAAATAGAGATGACGACCAGTTTAATATGACTGCGAATCAGACTCGGCTGGGCCTGAAGATTTTCGGGCCGGATGATGGCAATATAAAAACAAGCGGACGCATCGAGATTGATTTCTTTGGCGGGGGGGCTGAAAATAAATCCCAGGTGATGATGCGTCACGCCTATATGAAAATCGATTGGCCGGACAAGCGATTCAACATCATAGCTGGACAGACCTCGGATGTGATTTCCCCATTGTATCCGGATACGTTGAATTATTCGGTTGGGTGGTGGGCAGGTAATATCGGTTATCGGCGCCCACAGATACGTTTGACTAAAAGTTTCATGCTGAATGATGATGTTGATGTGAAACTCGAAGGGGCGTTGGCGCGGACCATCGGCGTTGAAAACCAATTGACTCCGAAGTCGGAATCTGGTGAGGATTCGGGTCTGCCAGGTGTGCAGGCGAGGGTGGGCGCCAAGTTTCCATTTCTCAGAGAGAAAAAAACCGAACTCGGTATCTCCGGTCACTGGGCGAAAGAGGAATATGACACAACACCCAGCGGCGGTAATGACAAATTTGATAGCTGGTCGCTCAACTTTGATTTGACTCAGCCGATTAACGAGTGGCTCAGCATTAAGGGCGAGTTTTTTACGGGTGAAAACCTAAGCGCCTATTTAGGTGGTATCGGTCAGGGTATCAGGAACATCAACACCGCAACTACTCCCCCTATTTATGATAAGGAAATCGGCAGCAAGGGCGGCTGGGTCGCAGCCGGTTTAGGGCCCTGGGATAAATGGAGATTCACTGTCGGGGCGAGCGTTGATGATGCGGACAACGATGACCTTAGCGGTGTTACCAATCGAGAGTTAAACCGCTCGATATTCGGAAACGCAATTTATTCCATTAACAAAAATACAGAGGTCGGATTTGAGCTTTCCCAATGGCATACTGAATATGTGGGTCAGCGGAATGCCGACAGTCTCCGCGGACAAACATCCTTCATATATAAGTTTTAAAGTTAGTGATTCGTGACTCGCAATGATGGTGACCGAGGATGTCGCTTCGCGCGGTGGCTTTTTAAATAACGCCGGCCAAGAGTGCTTGACTAAGCAATCCTATAACAAATTATATGTCTTTTATGGGCAGCTCTGTTCACCGGTTGACGGAGTGTAGCCGCTTGTGCCCCAGTTTTGCTTAATGATAACTAAATCCCCAAAATTTACTGCTCCATCATGATTAAAGTCTGCGCAGCAGTGTGGTGCTGTATATGGTTCGTGCATAAACCATGCGGCTTTTAATGCAAACAGGTCGCCAAAATTTATAACGCCAATACCTCCATCGCATGTGGCATCGCCTTTCATCTGGCCCCTGCATTGGGTCACATCGTCCCAGCACGTCCCGGGCCCATCTACCTTTATGGCAAGATTGTGAAAGCTACCTGCAGCGATTATAACAAAATCTATATTAGGGTCAGGGATATCACACTCGCCCCAGTTGTTTCTTCCCCAACCGACGATAGAGCCATCATCTTTTAGGCCTAAACTGTGCCCATAACCTGCGGCGACGGCCACAAAGCCGCTATTAGGCTCAGGAACATCGCACTGGCCTAAATAGCTTCCGTCCCAACCCTCATTGCAACCCCAGCATACGATAGAGCCGTCTTCTTTTAGGCCTAAACTGTGCCCATAACCTGCGGCGACGGCCACAAAGCCGCTATTAGGCTCAGGGATATCGCACTGGCCGTAATCGTTCCATCCCCAGGCAACGATAGAGCCGTCGGCTTTCAGACCTAAACTGTGCCAGTTGCCTGCGGCGACGGCCACAAAATCGGAATTAGGCTCAGGGATATCGCACTGACCATCGTCGTTTCCTCCCCAGGCGATGATAGAGCCGTATTCTTTGAGGCCTAAACTGTGATCATTACCTGCCGTGACGGCCACAAAGTCGCTGTTGGGCTCAGTGATATCGCACTGGCCGTCATAGTTGTTTCCCCAGGCGACAATAGAGCCATCTATTTTGAGGCCGAGCGAGTGGCTGTAGCCCGCGGCGACTGCAACAAAGCTGCTATTGGACAAAGGGATATCGCACTGGCCATAGCCGTTGCTTCCCCAAGCGCAGATAGAGCCGTCTTCTTTTAGGCCTAAACTGTGATACCCGCCTGCGGCGACAGCAGTAAAGCCTCTATTGGGCGAAGGGATATCGCACTGACCGTCGTCGTTCCAGCCCCAGGCAATAATAGAGCCATCTTCCTTGAGGCCTAAACTGTGCCAGCTGCCTGCGGCGACAGCCACAAAGCCGCTATTGGGCTCAGGGATATCGCACTGGCCTTGACCGTTGTCACCCCAGGCGACGATAGAACCGTCTTCTTTAAGGCCTAAACTGTGGCTGCTGCCTGCGGCGACGGCCACAAAGTCGCTATTGGGCTCAGGGACATTGCACTCGCCATCACCATTTCTTCCCCAGGACACGATAGAGCCGTCTTCATTCAGGCCAAGCGAGTGGTCCCCTCCTGCGGCGGCGGCGATAAACCCGCTATTGGGCAAAGGGATATCACACTGGCCGAAGTAGTTGTCTCCCCAGGCGACGATAGAGCCGTCTTCCTTGAGGCCTAAACTGTGCTCCCTGCGTGCGACGACGGCCACAAAACCGCTATTGGGCGAAGGGATATTGCACTGGCCCTCGTCGTTTCTTCCCCAGGCGACGATAGAGCCGTCTTCTTTGAGGCCTAAACTGTGCCATCCGCCTGCGGCGATGGCCACAAAGCCACTATTAGGCAAAGGGATATCGCACTGACCGTATTCGTTCCATCCCCAGGCGACGATGGAGCCGTCTCCTTTGAGGCCTAAACTGTAGCTGTAACCTGCGGCTACGGCAATAAAGCCGCTATTGGGCAAAGGGATATTGCACTCGCCGGCGGAGTTGCCTCCCCAGGCAACGATAGAGCCATCTTCTTTGAGGCCTAAACTATGAGACCCGCCCGCGGCGACGGCCACGAAACCACCCGACAGGTCAACACCGACGACCTGCGAGCCCCAGCCGACAATCTTACCGGCGTACACAGGCTGTGAGGTATGGGCGAGAAAAATAAATAGAGCTGCAATTATCAAAACAAAAAATCTTTCACTTTTCATCTTTCTATCCTTTTATAATTTGTACATAAAAATGAGAAAATTTTAATCCTTATTATGGCAAACCAGCATTTGCACCATGAATTTAATGAAATGAAGCCTATCCAACAGTATTTCCTTCCTTCTTTCAGCACGCTAAAAGCGGCGAAAGTTGATTTGATTATATACTTTAGTTCTATAAAGTCAATGGTTTTTTACAAAATACGAAAATATCCTGAGCTAATCGAGTTCCAGCTCTGAGATAAGTAGATTTATAGAAATCCCTGTCCCCGCACTTAGTTGTTTGTGGTTATAATATCTAAAGTGACAAATACAGCGGTCAGTAGCCATTTTATTGTAATGCATCCTGCTTTAAGCTCTTTATTGTATAAATGTAATATGAAAAACTTCAGGATTAAAAGCGAGAGGAAAAGAGGACACGAAAGTATAGGAAGAAAAGGCAGAAATAAGGATTAAGAAATAGGTGCGGAGAATGTCGAAGGGATGTTTGGTTATCGGCGCCACTCGGCCTTGCGGACCATTAAGGGGGGCATCTGCTGAGGCCTTACCCGGCGTCTTCGTGTGCTGACACAGCTTTTGTCACTGGGATACCAGCGTATATCGAGTATGCCGATTCTCAGCGGTAACTTGTTTTTCCTCAATCTGCCAAGCATTAACTACCCCTTTAAGCACCCAACAATAAAGGAAGTCCACAGCTTCATATCGACAAATTCACGAAGTGACTTTTGGGGATTTAGTGCACGGTTTAATTAAAGGTTTACCGGTATTTGCCGCTCAGCGAGGTACTCTTTCATCTGTTTTATCGTGTACGTACCGAAGTGGGCGATTGAGGCGACCAGAACGGCATCGGCGTGTGCCTCGACAATCGCCTGATACAAGTGCTCGAGCGTTCCCGCACCACCGGAGGCAATTACGGGCAGCGAAACCGCATCTGCAATCGCTCTTGTCATTGGAATATCATAACCGGCCTGTGTGCCGTCGGCGTCCATACTCGTCGGCAAAATAGCACC
>CAZUTR010000073.1:0-9765 GCA_964623545.1 uncultured Pirellulales bacterium
ACCCGATGGTAATGGTAAGCTGGTACGGTGCCGCCGCATACTGCAACTGGCGAAGCCGGCAGGAAGGATACCAGCAGTGCTACGACCCATGCGACCTTGATTGGCCCTGTGATTTTTCAAAATCCGGTTATCGTCTTGCTACAGAGGCCCAATGGGAATACGCCGCCCGCGGCGGTCTATCCGGCAAACGATTTCCCTGGGGAGATACCATCAGCCACAGTCAGGCCAATTACCTTAGCCAAAGCACATACATCTACGACATAAGCCCGACACGCGGCTATCACCCCGACTGGGATGACGGGATTTTACCATATACGGCTCCTGTAGGCAGTTTCGCACCCAATGGTTTCGGCCTTTATGAAATGACAGGGAATGTCTTCGAGTGGTGTAACGACTGGTACTCGAGCACGTATTACAGTACGACACCATATCCTCACGTCAATCCAACCGGACCGAATTCCGGCAGTAATCGTATTCTCCGCGGCGGCGCCTGGAGCTCATTTGCAGACAGCTGTCGTGTGGCGCTCCGCTGCTGCTACTTCGACTCTTACTACCGCAGCCCCTATTTCGGCTTTCGAATCGCCAGGAATGTAGAATAGTATTTGCTCTTTTACGCTTTTACTGCTCGGGTTAGGTGTGGTGATAATTAGGTGTTGCTCGTAATTCGTGTCTAGTTGCCCGATAATTTCTTGACTTGCCATATAAAAGGCGTATAGTAAGCGGAAAAGGTTCGCCCGACAGAATCCTCTCGCCGGAAGAAGCAATGAAACTCGCGAAACAGAAGCCTCAAGAACAAAAACAACAGGAGAAAGAGAATAATTCAAATCGGGACGCTTGGCTACGGTGATTTTAAGAAGAAAACGCTCTACCTAAAGGAGTAACGATGGTAAAAGCACTAAAGACTTCGGCCGAAGGCAGGAAATGCAAGTTTCCGCACTGCAAGTGTATCTTGAGTATCTATAACCATGAGGATTACTGCCATGTACATTGGGATAAGATGTCTCAGCAGGAGAAAAAACTTAAGATTTTAATTCATCCTGATGCATAAACTGATACTATGTAGTACCTTTTCGCTGTCAGAAAGACTAAACTGGCCTCTTTCCACCCTCTATATTTAAACCGCCACAGGCGAATTCGAACTTATCTCGGCGTAGCTGAAAGCGAAGGCGGATACGAGCGACGAAATACGAAACAGGTGCGGTGATGGTGAGAAAAAGACGCGGATAAATAATTAAAATGCGACGCTCAATGTCGCCTTTTCAACTTTGCACTTTAATCGTTACTAACTAAAAACTTAGCACTTAAAACTCAAAACTTTATTACCCGAAGTACCCTCTTCGCTAGTATAAGGTCACGGGACACGTAATGCCTTGGCAAAAGGGATGCTTTTTTGTGTTAATATTGGTTTAGAGAGAGCCGATATTATTCAGGGGAATATATGTGAGATGTCAGATGAAAAATCGTCAGGCAAAAACAGGTATATTAAACAAAGAGTCGACCGGTAAAAGGTCTAAGCTGCGCGGCTATTTCCTGGTTTCCACTCTAAGCATTATTGTTTTCCTAAGCGGCTTTACACAAATTGAAGATCACATTGTTGATTTAAAGAATCCCTATCACTGGAAAAGGGTTAGCGCTGCCGAGGCACTGGGCAAGACTGGTGATCCTCGTGCCGTTGAGCCGCTGATTTCTGTGCTGGAAGATGAGAATTTTTATGTACGAAGAGCAACCGTCAAGGCGTTGGGCAAGATTGGCGATCCTCGTGCCGTCGAGTCGCTGATTGCTGCGCTGAAGGATGAGGATTCTTATGTTCGCGAGTTAGCTGCCGACGCATTGGGAACAATTACCGATGCTCGTGCCGTTGAGCCGCTGATTGGCGCACTGAAAGATGAAAATCTTTATATCCGCAGGTCAGCCGTCAAGGCGCTCGGTGAGATTGGGGACCCTCGTGCCACTGAGCCGCTGATTACTGTGCTCAGGGATGAGGACTCTGATGTTCGAGAGTTGGCATGCAAGGTGCTGGTCAGAATTGGTCAACATGCTATAGAGCAGCTGATTACTGCACTGAAAGATAATGATTATAATGTTCGCCATTCTGCTGTCACGGTGCTGGCCAGGATTGGTCAACCTGCCGTTGAGCCGCTGATTGCCGCGCTGAAAGATGAAAATCATCATGTCCGCGGTTCAGCCGCCAAAGCTTTAGGAGAAATTGGCGACCCCTGTTCCTTTGAGCCGCTGATTGCCGCGCTGGAGGATAAGGACTCTTATGTTCGAGAGTCGACCACCGAGGCGTTGGGCAAGATTGGCGATTCAAAAGCAATCACTCCTCTAATTTCCGCTTTGTCGGACGAGGCATGGGGCGTCCGCTATACGGCTTGCGAAGCACTGCAAAGAATCGGGCCAAACGCTGTAGAGCCATTATTGCAACATCTAAGAGATGAACCTGCGTCCGCTGAATGGGCACGGTTTGCTCTCGCTTTATGCGGCCACGCCGAATCTGCCGATATTGTCCTGCAAAAACTCAGCCAAGGCAGTTATCGTGCAGAAATACGGTGTTTGATGATGGGTTGGTTTGGGGTAAAGGAAATTTTGGAGCAAGTACCTCTCGGCAGCGAGCTAAGACAATCAGCTATGAAACAGCAATTGGATGAAGCCGAGTGGAATCAAGTCGTCAAGAAAACTGCCGATGACTCATCGCGGCTGGAGTTTACGTTGTCTGCGATATCAATTGTGCCCCGCGATGAAAAACTACAAACTGATGTAGAAGAATTGTGTTTGCGTTATATCCGGCGAGGTGATATTCGTATTATTCCCCAGCTGATTCAGCTGATAAATATGTATGCTACCATACGACTTGCAGAAGATTATATCAACTGCGGTCAGAGCGATTTGAAAGAAGCCGCTGTTAGGTGGGTACGCGCCCGTGGTTATTATATAGGAAGAGGCGATGGTTCGCATCGCGCGATTTGGGGGAGTGATAATAAGTAGAATCAAGTATGAGCCCCTTGATTCTCCCAGCTTTCAACCTGTTCTATTGTTTTCCGACATATGCCAATACTATCTGAAGACGGATTTCGTGACCCGTCGCTCGTGACCCATGACCCGTAAAAAATTAAAGATTAAAAATCAAAATGCAAAATGACATATCAAAATTTAAAAATATAAAGTTAAAAATACAAAGTCGAGGAGGCCAAGCTTCGCATCCTCCAAAAGAAAGGCGGACAAGTGGCGGTTATTTAATATGGGGGAAAATTAAGATACGCGAATTCGCCGAAGAATTCTTTTGCCTTTTCGTCATAGGCCTTAGCGGCGGTGAGCTCATCTTTGAAATAACCAATCAAAATGAATTTGCCATTCGGGCTAATAGAAGAGACCCACCTTTTCTTTCTTTTATTCCAACGAACACCCTTATATTGTGAAGAAGCCTTGATTGTCTTTCGGTTGTAACTGTTCTGCAGCAATGTGCAAACACGAAGATTGGTTCGCCTATTGTTCAGGCCATTACTATCTATATGGTCAACGACCATGTCGTCCGGGGGGTTCATAATCACGCGATGCATATAAATAACCTCCCTTCCTATATTTCGAGCGGCGTAACAGCTATATCTTTTCTGGATTACGTACCATTTGTGTTTACTAAGTTCTTCGTAGTCAGCGGCATCGACGATTGCGATTTTGCCTTTCGTAAGCGGAATGAACTTTATTTCGCTGTTCCGGGGCTGAATAACCTTTGGCCGCTCGACTTTTCTTTCTCTCGGCTGAAAGTTCCTGCATGAGCCGCTATCATCGGTGTAAGTCAATCGGCCTTTCGAGTTTTCGCCGTTTATACAGATAAGTGCATCCGGGCCGTTGCCGGTGATTTTAACCGCGTAAACACATTTTTTGCAAATACGACGAATGAATCCCTTCGCTTGTTCATCTTTAAAATTCGAAATCCGAATATCGAAATCCGAGACAATGTCAAAAATTCAAATAACAAATGTTCAAAACAACGAGTTTGTGATATTCGAAATCAGGTCATTCGAGCTTGTTTCGAATTTCGTGCTTCGTACTTCGTATTTCCTTTTTTTCCCTTCGGGCAAAAAAAGTTGCCCCCCATAATTGGATGAACTTGCGCGTTTGGTCGAAAAATCGGTGATTTTTTAGAGACGCGAAATTGCTAAATGATAACGTGGAAATGATTAAAAAATTTTTAAAAATTGGGATTTTTACTTCTTACCCCCCTGCGCATTTTGTCGAAAAATTGCGAAAATCCTGCCTATATTAACAGCTGTGCACAAGGAACTTGCCACTTCGGGTTGCGATTATAACAGTTTTATGGTATAATAAAAATATAGAAGAAGAAAAAGTGGCTTTTCGAATACAAACAACGGATGCTTACTATGAACGAACGAAAAGGTTTTACTCTAATCGAACTTTTGGTGGTAATCGCAGTCATTGCGTTGTTGATGGCGATACTGATGCCGGTGTTGTCAAGGGTCAGAGAGCAGGCCAAGCTGAGGATATGTCTAAGTAATCTTTCCCAACTTCAAAAAGCGTGGATTATGTATGCCGACACCAATGATGAAAAAATTGTAGACGGCGGAACACCGAGCAGCACTATTGACCATCCCCCGGATGAGGGATACTGGAGCGGCAAAGATTGGGGCTTTGTAAGGCAGGCAGGGGAGTCCGACGAAGCATTCGAGCAGAGAAAGTATGACGCGATGAAAAAAGGAGCGCTTTATACTTATTGCGAGAATGTAAAGGCCTACAAGTGTCCGAACGGCAAACGTGGGGAGCATCGTACGTATGTGATTGTTCAATCCATGAATGCTTCCTAGACGAAAGGCGCGAAGGACGGCTGGGGGGCCCAAGGCAAGATAATTAAAAACAGGATGGAGATTGACAAGCCCGCAAGTCGTATCGTTTTTATTGATGAAGGCGAGGTATCCCCGAATGCTTATATGGTTCCCTTTAATCATCCCAGCCTGTGGGGTTGTGAGGCACCTCCAGGCCGACACGGTGATGGTACGACGGTCACTTTTGCCGACGGGAGTATTAAACATTGGAAGTGGGTAGATGAAGATACTATAGAGTACTCTCGCAAGGAGAAAGGTGGTTTAGACGATTCTGACAACTGGGATATTTACAGAATGCAAACGGCTGTGTGGGGACCCTTAAATTGGACGCCAAATCCTGATGTAGCGGGTGTTTGCCCCTACGACCCACCTTAATAGCAAGAAGCCGCCAGGTGAGTATTTACAACTTTCTCAGCGAAGCCAAAAACCACCGTTATGTCATGCGGAATCAACACAAATAATCAATCATCAATAATTAATAATCAATTGAATGCCTGTCATCTTTTTTAATATTGACTCTATTAAGACCAATATTAAAAACAACAAATCAATTCGCGGACCTTTTCGTGCGTCTTTGTGTCAAATTTTTTAATTGAACTAACGGCTAAAAACGTTAATATAGGTTTATAAATAACAAATTTTGTTTGTATTTGTCGAAAACCTGGAATTTATATTGGAGCAATAAAATGAAAAACGATAAGAAAACTGACGGCGAGATAACGCGGCGGGATTTTTTAACAGCCACCGCAGCAACCACAGCAGCCTTTACGATTGTGCCACGGCACGTCTTAGGCGGTAACGGGCAAACCCCGCCGAGCGAAAAATTAAACATCGCATCGGTCGGTGCAGGCGGCATGGCCGCAAATAACATCAATGCCTGCAGCGGAGAAAACATCGTCGCGCTATGCGATGTCGATGACAACAGCGCTGCCGATACTTACCTTAAATATCCGAATGCCAATATATACCGCGACTTCCGCGTAATGCTGGAGAAGGAAGAAAAGAACATCGACGCGGTGATTATCGCCACGCCGGACCATACGCACGCCGTAGCAGCTATGGCGGCAATGCAGCTGGGCAAACACGTTTATGTGCAAAAGCCGCTGACGCACTCGATTTACGAAGCCCGCAAGCTAAGAGAAGCCGCCCGCGAATACAAAGTCGCCACCCAGATGGGCAACCAGGGCCATTCTGCCGAGGGCGCACGACTAACGAATGAATGGATTCAGGACGGCGCAATCGGACCGGTGCGGGAGGTGCACAGCTGGACGGACAGGCCTCTTAGAGGTTCTCGTCTATCCGGTACTCTCTTCTGGCCGCAGGGAGTGGGTCGGCCTGCCGAGATACCGCCTGTACCCGCCACACTTGACTGGGACCTGTGGCTTGGGCCTGCACCTTACAGACCATATCATCCGAAGTACGCACCATTCAACTGGCGAGGCTGGTGGGACTTCGGAACCGGCTCTATTGGCGACATGGCTTGTCACATTGTGGACCATCCGTTCTGGGCATTGAAGTTGGGTCATCCAATTAGCGTGCAGGCCAGCAGCACAATGATGAACTGCGAAACTTATCCGGAAGCTTCCATTACTACCTTCGAATTTCCCGCCCGCGGCGAGATGCCGCCCGTAAAATTAACCTGGTACGACGGCGGCCTCAAACCACCGCGCCCGTTTGACCTCGAAGCCGGCCGCGACCTGCCCAGCAATGGTACCCTCTTCGTCGGCGACAAGGGCAACCTCCTGGTTGGTGAGAAAGGAGGAAGCCCGAGAATTATTCCTGAGACGAAGATGAAAGAGTATAAACTGCCGGCGAAGACAATGCCGAGGGTGGACGGGTCGCATGAGCAGAACTGGATTGATGCGTGCAAGGGCGGGCCAGCGGCGTGCTCGAATTTCGAATATTCAGGTTTGCTGACCGAGGTGGTTCTGCTGGGCAATATCGCGCTGCGATATGAAGAAAAGCTGGAATGGGACGGTGAAAATATGAAGGTCACCAATATCCCTGAGGCAAACCAGTATGTGCGAAGAGAATATCGGGATGGCTGGAGTTTGTAACAGATGATGGACGACAGAGGACGGACGACAGAGAGTTGGTTAAAAAGTTAATTAGTGGATTGGTTAATGGTGATAGAAGACAAATGAGTAAGGCGAAAAAAGAAAGAAAAATCAACAGGCGGGAATTTATCAGCTCGACCGCTGCGATAGGGGCGGGGTTGTTTCTGGCTCCAAAGGCAATCGCCAATGCGGCGGGAAAATCAGATGATATAAACGTAGCATTGTTAGGATGCGGTGCTCAGGGGCAGGTACTATTAACCGCATGCCTGAAGATACCCGGGATTCGATTCAAGGCGGTTTGCGATATCTGGACCGAGTACAATCAAAGACGAGTCTCGCGAATGCTTAAGGCATACAAGCACGTGCATAATACCTACGTCGACTTTCAGGAAATGCTCGATGCGGAAAAAGACCTCGATGCTGTTATAATAGCTACGCCTGACTTCTGGCACGCAAGGCATACAATCGCATCACTGAAAGCGGGGCTGCACGTCTATTGCGAAAAGGAGATGTCGAACAAGCTTGATGATGCGAAGCAAATGGTACAGGCAGCGAAAGAAACGGGCAAGCTGCTGCAAATCGGTCATCAACGCCGGAGCAATCCGCGATATATATTCTGCTATGATAAACTTATCAAGCAGGCGGAGATACTCGGGCGAATTACAACGGTCAACGGCCAATGGAACAGGGCAGCTCGGCCAGACAACGGCTGGCCTGAGAAAGCTACGATGGACCAGGCGACACTCGAACAATACGGATTTAACTCCATGCATCAATTCAGGAACTGGAGATGGTACAAAGGGCTCGGCGGCGGGCCAATCGTTGACCTCGGCTCGCACCAGATTGATATTTATAACTGGTATCTTCAGACAAACCCAAAATCGGTCATCGCAGGCGGTGGTACCGACTACTACGAGAAAAAGACACACGAGTGGTACGATAACGTTATGGCTATCTACGAATATCAAACCTCTAAAGGTGTCGTTAGGGCTTTCTATCAGACAATTACGACAAACAGCTCACAGGGTTATTTTGAGAACTTTATGGGAGATGAGGGTAGTATGGTGATTTCCGAGTCAGTCAGCAGGGGGGCAGTTTACCGTGAGCCGGCGGCACCGGACTGGACGCAGTGGGTGAAACAGGGTTTGCTAATCGAGCCGAAGGAAGAGAAAAAGGCGGAAGAAACGAAGGAAGAGGACAAATCTCTGGTCGATGTGCGCGAGACGATGGCTCCGCCGGCGTATGAACTGCCGGTGAAGATGGAAAAATTGTACCATCAGCCGCACCTGGAGAACTTCTTCAACGCAATACGCGGCAAGGAAAAGCTCAACTGCCCGGCGGAGGTTGGTTACGAAACGGCAGTCACCGTGCTGAAGGTCAACGAAGCGGTGGAGACGCAGAGGAAACTTGAGTTTAAGGCAGAGGAGTTTAAAATTTAGAGTACCTCCGAAGGTGGAGAAGAAAATCAAAAATTAAAAATCAAAATGCAAAATTGAGGATGCCATGCTACGCATGGCGGGATTTTTTAATGAACCCCCGACAGTGCCGGGGGCTAACCGAATTGGAAGCGATGCGTTGCATCGCGTTTTTTTCAGGCACCCCCGCCTACGACATGCCGGGGCAGGCGGGATAACATAAAATTTGACAAGGGGGGAGTTTTTGGGATATAATCAATTCAGTCAGGAGCAAATTCGTGTTTTGTGGCTTGTGAGCCGGAGAAATTAAATGGTTTTGCCAAAGGTATTATTATGCTGAAAGGAATCATTGTATGAAGATGCCAGATGTAATGACTCAAACTCATGATCCCACGAACAACCTCACATTCCGAGTTCGAGCGTACCGTGAGTTAACTCCACAAGAGATGCGAGCAGCCTTTTTCTTATGGAATCGTCAGAGAAGTAAAAAACGTTCACTCAAGAATAAAACAGTGGAAGTGACTTCCATTATTGGCTATGATGAATAGATAATTTTCTGCAATAATCATAAGGGAGAAAATCGATGCCAGATATCAAATTAACAAAACTACAGATGGAGATATTAGAGTCGCTAAGAGATGGCGGCTTTACATATCTTACAGGCTGAATCGTGTTGTGTTATTATGTTAGATTTCAAAAATCATGAGTGAAGGTCTAAGCAAGAAACTTAATGAAGCAGTTGAAACCGGAGAGATTATTTCCGTTATATATCACGGCGGAAGCCAACCTGGTACAGTTAGACAAATAAGCCCTCTAAAAGTTACGCATAGAGAGATACGGGCAAGGGAAGTAGCAACGGGCGCAGTAAAGACCTTTCTCATTGACAAAATGGAGTTAGCTCAAGGTAAATCAGACGCAAAGCAATACAATCCAGATGCGGTTAATAAATTGCCTGAGCCATCAACCATTCAAGAAGTATTTCAGAGTGAAGTAGAAGGGCTAAAAAGACTGGGCTGGTATATCCAACTTGAAATAAATTCAATTTCGTTACACCGTTACTTTAAGAACGGAAAGCCAAGAAAAGGAGCAGATGTTGGTATTACCAAATATGAGGATAATCCTTCAAGGCCGTACTACGTGTATGGTCCAAGTCTGGCAACAGCTCGTACATTCGGTAAACTTTCAAAGGCCATAAGACTTTTTAGTGAAGAGGCCAACACATATGCTCCTAAAAAATCAACCTAACAAGTCAATCAACTCTATCGACCTAAAGGCTGACGATTAGCTTTACGTTGACATTTTATTTCCGGTAAAATAAAATACTAAGGAAAAGTGTTGTGTATTATGCCAAAAGCAAAGATGAAATACAGAAACACGGCCTCTTTTGGAAAACGTCAAGAATACTCAGTTGTAGCAGAGTTGCTTAAAAGAGAATTCGATGTTTATATGACCCTC
>CAZUTR010000074.1:0-9743 GCA_964623545.1 uncultured Pirellulales bacterium
CAAATACGCCGAACAGTAAAGACAGGAAAAGAGGTCATCGAAACTATTTTTAGTGTCTCGCCGGCTTACATTGACATTTACGAAAGACGCTTCGCGGATACTCCAATAGATAAATCCGCCGATACGGTTCGCTTTGAGGGATTTTTATTCGGGTTTCCTCCGTGCTGTGTGGACCAATATATAAAACAGCCGTACACGAAAAACAACCTCGCACCGCAGCAGCAGAAGATTCTATTTCACTGGGCCTGTAAGGATTGTAAAATCACACCTCTTCTAATGCCTGCTTATGAGAAGATATACAATTTTCTGAACTCAATTTAATTTACGTATAATAAAATTCTTGCAAATATAGCAGCGGCGCTCAATAATAATTGGCGGATAGGCAAAAGCAATGCACTATCCGCAAAACGCTATATTATTTGGGAGACATAAAAATGAACGAGGGACAGAATGGACCGGAAAATTTGCTCGATACCACCGATTGTCTTGAAGCCGTTGGTGTGTTCAGGAGCTGGAAAAACTTTTTATTCATATTAATAATTCTGTTTATGTTAGTATTGCAGGCGAGCTTTTGGCTTGTGAATATTGGAATTGTTAAACCTGAGCAACCTGTAAGCTACCCAGCGGCTGTAGTCGCCGAAGATGTAAAAGAGACCGAGGAGATTGCAAAGCAGGCAACCAAAAAGAAAGCTGAGATTCAAAAGGCTGCGCAGCAGGTAGCAACCGATGCCAATCAATCGACAAAAGCTATCGAGCAGCAGGACAAGCCGAGGAAGATTTTCCCGTTCTTTACCATAAAGCTCACATGTGTGGCCTCAGTTATCAGGTTCTTGAACTTTGTGCTGGTACCGGCGGCAGTTCTTTACTGCTTAACAATGCTCTTCGTGTTGAAGGTGTCGCTGCTCGGCCGACTCGGCGGAATAAATCATATCGCAAGGGCGTTCTTCATGTCTCTGGTATTTGTGGTTCTGCTGCTGCCGTGGTCGGCCTGGAGACTTCTCTCTGAGCCGATTTTTACAGGGGTTCTCTTTTCATCGGCGGAACTTGAATCCCGCATTTTTGCTGATAAGGGTATCACCACCACAGTATTTTTCTATCTGCGTTTTGTCGGATACTGGGTGCTGGCGGTGTTGATTTTAGTTCTTTCTCAGATTCGCAGCATCCGCTGGGCGAAGGCAACCCTTCGCCGGCTCGAAGTTATATAGAGTTAGTTAATTGGTTTATTAGTGGGTTGTATGAGTGAGTAACCAACTCATTTAATGCGGTTTCCAACCGAATCTTTCAATCCCTGGTGAGCTTTAGGATAAGCTGTTGCTGCTCGGGATATTTTGTCAGCAGCACCTTTCTGTGCCCCAGTTCCAAGTCTTCGAATTCGAATCCTGGTGACGTGGTTGTTCCCATAAGGGCAAATTCACCTTCGTTCAGAAAACAACCCTGCCAACTTCCGGCCGGGACTGACACCTGGACATGCTGGCCGTTGAAAATATCATGACCCAGGGTAAGGACTTCACTGCCACTGTCGGGGTGAAGCTGAAGCATTGTTACCGGGCTGCCAAAATAGAAATGAAACATCTCATCACAGGCCAGTCGATGCAGAGCTGAGAATGTATCAAGTGTGAGCAAATATAAAATTGTGGTGCCGATACTTCTTTCAGATGCAAACCGCTTCGGCAGCATTGTCTTATCTATCTTTTCCTGACACCGGTAGGTCTCAACGTAGTAGCCACCTTCGTCCGGCAGCGGCTTCATATCGAAGAATTTGATAATCTGCTTGGCAGTTGGCATTTTGATGTTAATTATCTGCTATGGCGGACTTTATTACAACAGGTACGACGGGGACATTTGCGTATGGTCCTTTTCGCGTGGTTTTAACAGCGGCGATTTTGTCCACGACATCCATGCCCTCGGTGACTTTGCCGAATACCGCGTAGCCGGGGTTGCTCTGTCCGGCGAAATTCAGCGCATCATTATCGACCTGGTTTATAAAGAACTGACTAGTGGCGCTGTTCGGGTTGCTTGTTCGTGCCATTGCAATGGTTCCCCTGTTGTTTTTCAATCCATTGTTTGCCTCGTTGATTATGGGCTCATGTGTAGTTTTGCGTTTCATATCTTCTGTGAAGCCGCCGCCCTGTATCATAAAGCCCGGAATTACCCTGTGGAAAATCGTACCATCGTAGAAACCTTCCTCAGCGTATTTTAAGGAAGTTCGCCACGGTAACCGGCGCCGCTTTTTCATTAAGCTCAATGACAATATCGCCCATACTTGTTTGCAGTTTTACCATCTTCGACCCTTTATTAACCACTTTTTTCTTGCTCCTTTCGACGGATGATTCTTTTTTATCGCTGCAGCCGGCGGGTAAGTAAACCACTGTCAATACCAACAACGCCAACAGCCCTTTAATCCAAGACTTTCGTTTCATACACAGTGCTCCTTAATAAATTTCTTTTTGAAGCTATCAACACGTAATAACTTCTTTCTCACGTATTATGATATAATATTTTGAAAAAGTGAATAAAACAGTTGGTTTTTGGAGCTTGATTTTCGTTTTTTCTTTGTGGCTGGCCTCTGTGGTAGAAAATAAGTTTTTAATTTGGTATAATAATAAAAATGAAGCAGAGTCTTGATAAAATAGCGAGAGATGATGGCCGATTCAGTCCTCAGGCGGCGAAGTTTGTCTATGAGGGGCTGGGTTATACCGCAAAAAAAGTGGCAGATGAGCCCAAACACGTCAGCGGCCAGGCACTCTGCGAAGGACTGCGTCGCCTGGCTCTGGAGAGATATGGAAGACTGGCTTTGTTGGTTCTGGATACCTGGGGCGTCCATTCAACGCGGGACCTGGGTGAAATTGTATATATGATGATAAAACACAAATGGATGAGCGCTCAGCCGACCGATACAATTGATGACTTCGATGATGTTTACGATTTCGAAACCGTTTTTAAAAAACAATTCGAATTTTAAGTTGCTCGATACTCAAGCAAAAAAACAGTTGATAGCTAACCTGAACAGCTAAGTAAGCCGACTTGCAAAGCTCTCACTTGTATACGCTATTAGGATATTCACCGTACTTGGTCTCTCTTGGCAAGGGTACTGCGTAGCCTTGTATCAGATACTCAAGATCGGGATTTCCCTCATCGTTGTACCCTGCATCTGTGTCAGGGCGATTTTGAGAAAACTTCAGTGTGTCTTCGTCTCTCCATTTTTTTCGAATGACACTACCATCTGCAAACGACAAGGTCCCGCTGTCGACATGCCAAACCGCTATGGCGTTCCACCAGCTATACCCGTTATTGTTTTTATCGAGCATGAAGGAACCGGCATTGTAACTGGAATATTTGGCGTCGTAGTATTCTTCCACAAAGACATAAATCTTGGATGGTGGCTTCGGTGCTTTTAGTTCCGTGAGTCGCTTGATGCCTTTGTGGCTCCACTTCATCTCTTCGCCAAGTAATCCGGCTTGCATACCGTAACTGCGGTATATTCTGTAGTGCGCGGTAGACCCCTCACGTGTCCCCATTCGATGGCGATTGTCGGCGGGACAATGATATACTTTCGTGTTTTGTATGTAGGGAAAGAGGATACCTGACTTGATGCCTCTAAGTCGGTCTTCAAGGGTTATTGTCCCCGTCGGTGAGTTACCGGTTTCATCCTGAGGCCATTTAGCCCAGGCATAGTCTTCATAGGGGTTGCCGTCTGCTTTTTTGCTGAAAGTATTGGAAGAGGGCACTCTATCGTCGTTATCAGAGACATAAGCCAGGTATCCGAGTATCAGGTTCTTTTGATTTGCCATGCATCTTATAGCCTGCGCCTGCTTGCGGGCAATCGACAGTGCCGGCATCAGGATTGCCATTAGTAAAGCAATCACGGCTATGACAACCAGCAGCTCGATAAGCGTGAAAGCCTTGAGTTTTTTCATAATATCGCCTTCATTAGAGATAACATAGTTTCACTTAAGGGAAACCAATAATATTATACCACAAATTATTTCCTTTTTCAAGGCTTAATAGGGCTAAATGAGGAACTAAAAAGCAATAGCGCTTGTGGGATTTGTCCAAATCAGCGATTTCGACTTATTCATCTACGATTTATTTTGTGTCAGAGATTGTACGCTTATCGTGCGAATTAATCATTGCCGGAAAGCACTTTTATCATTTCTATGAGAAACAGCCTTCGTATCGCGTCATATCCTCTTTCGCTAGGGTCTTCGATATTGATGTGATACCAGTAATGAGGGTCGGAAGGACGATAGTGCTTGAGCCAAAACTTCCTACAATGTATCCCATGACCAAGAAAGGTCTTGTGAATATCTACCAAGTGAACGAAGTTATGTTTATCAGCACATTGGGAAATGATTTTATTGTATTCCTTTAATATCGATGGCCCATCCGGCCAAGGAGGTAAACCGGTAAGCCAGGTATTGGTTTTGCCTGTTCCGTCGCTTGGGTCATAAATATTCGCTAGGAAAACATGGCAGCCACCGGGAAAAACTCTCTTTAAATGAAGAATCATTTGTTCAAGGCGCTTTTCGAAATTATCTATCCATGGTTTGGCCTGTGCAAGGGTTGCTCCGTACATGGCGCCCTGCTTAGGAGGACTTCGCCCATAATCATGAATCAGGTCATTGCCTCCGGTTGTCATTACCACGATTCCTAATACATTGGGCGGCTGTTGTTTAAGATACTGGATATGTTTGAGGTGCTCAGATGAGACGCTGCCGGAGACCGCAATATTTGTTGATTCTAACTTTGGAAAAACTGCAGAAAGATTCTTGCCGAGCATATCCTGGCTGTCATTCTCCGGATTTCTAATTAATCTCTCGAAGTATGACCAGCCCTTAGATGCACCGAATCCATCGGTGATACTGTCTCCGACTCCAAGAAGAAGTACTTCATGTTTGCTCCATATTTGTCCAAATGGTTCGGCTGGGACTTCCGGTCCAGCTGGGCCATCACCCGCAGGCAGGTAAATATTGAAATACAGGAATGCAGCGGTGCCGACAGTAACTAATATAACTGCGATTACAACGCACTTAAGAATTCTGACAAACCATTTGAATATATTCGCCAGTTTATCTTGTGAGGGTTCTGTTGTCATATTTATCCCGAGAAACTGTATTATATTAGCGCTTGTTGAGGTTTAATTCAAGTTTTTCGGATATTTTGCAATGCGAGAATCAAACTATCGGTGAATTTCGAGAAAAAAGAGAATTTCTTATTGCGGATTGCAGTTTAAGTGTTTAAAATAGAAAGTTTAGAGATTTCGGCCATTGGCTCAAGGGAGCGTAGATGGGTTCGATATTAGAAGGCTTGATAAAACTTCAGAGCGTTGAAAATCAACTGCGAGCTGTAAAAGCAAAGCTTGCACGATGCAGAAGAAATGTGATTATCCAGGAAAACCAGGTCAGAAGTCTTCAAAATGCTCTCGAGGCCAAAAATGAGGAAATCCAGCTAACCAAGGTCCAGTCTGACCGCCTGGAGTTGGAACTCAAAACCCGAGATGAGCAAATATCGAAGCTGCGTGCCTCACTTAATTCTGCAAAGACAAACAAAGAATATGCGGCTGTTCTGACTCAGCTCAACACTTCAAGGGCCGACAACTCCAAACTTGAAACTCAGATACTCGATTTGATGAATGATATTGAGACAGATGAAGCCGAATGCCGGAATATACAAAACCAAATAGACGAGCAAAAACAGAAACTTGAGAATACCCGAAAGGAAACCGGACAACTTGCTACCAAGTACGAGTCGGAAATCGGAGAAATCAAGGTCCGATGGGACCAGGTTGCCCAGTCCATACCCGCCGACTCGCTTCAGGTTTTCCAGCGAGTCGCTGAAACATATGACGGAGAAGCTCTGGCGATAATTGGAAAGCAAGAGGGCAAAACAGAGGTCTATACTTGCGGGGGCTGCTTTATGGGCATCACCGCTGAATCTGTCAATTTGCTTATGACAAAAGATGAGATTATCCGTTGTCCTAACTGTACCCGAATACTCATTCTTGATACTGCGCAAGAGCAGACCGATTGATTATTTTATATGTCTTTTACAGTAAGAAATAATCGATTTTTCAAATACTAATTTTAAGGGGGAGCTTTGCTTTGATGAATCGGTCAGACGAGGTTTTAATTTATACTGATGGTGGCAGCAGAGGCAATCCAGGCCCGGCTGCCGGCGGTTTTGTTTTGAAAGACGCCAATGGTAAACAACTTCAGGCGAAGGGCCTGTACCTTGGAGAGACTACAAATAACGTTGCCGAGTACACGGCGGTCGTAAAAGCCCTCGAAGCTGCAAAGCAAATCGGTTCTGTTAAGCTGACCGTTTTCAGTGACAGTGAACTGCTTGTAAAACAGCTCAATGGTCAGTACAAAGTAAAAAGCGAGCAAATCAGACCTTTTTTTCAGCAAGCCTTGGATTTACTCAGCCAATTCGAGAGCTGTACCTTGCGGCATATTCCCAGAGAAAAGAACAAACAGGCCGACGAACTCGTAAATCGTGCCTTAAACCTCGAACGAGATATCGAAGCCGAACCGCAGGTCATCAAAGCTCAATCGCAGAACACAAAACCGGTTCGGCTCGGAGTATTGATAAGCGGCGGCGGCAGGACAATGTTGAACATCCTTGAATATATAAAACAGGGCAAGCTAAATGCCGAAATCGCCGTTGTAATAAGCTCACGCTCAACCGTAGCCGGTGTTGAAAGGGCAAGAAATGCAGGGCTTAATGTAGAAATCATTCGAAAAAAAGACTACGCCGACATCGATAAGTTCAGCAAACGTATCGAACAAGAGCTTGTTAAAGCAAATGTGGAACTTGTCATACAGGGCGGCTGGCTTTGCCTTTGGAAGATACCGACTCGGTACGAGAACCGTGTAATGAACATACATCCTGCTCTTTTGCCGGGCTTCGGTGGAAAGGGTATGTGGGGACACCATGTTCACGAGGCGGTTCTTAACGCCGGCTGTAAAGTCAGCGGCTGCAGCGTCCATTTTTGTACAGATGAATATGACGCGGGGCCAATCATTGTACAGCGAACCTGCGAGGTTAAAGAAGATGACACTCCGGACAGCCTTGCAGCGAGGGTTTTTGAGCAGGAGTGTATCGCATATCCGCAGGCGATAAAGCTGTTCGCCCAGGGGCTATCGGTACAAAATGGCGGAGTAAAAATAAAAAAGTAACTGCGTTCTATCCATCTTGTGTTTTGAACGGTAATGGCCCAAACGAAATTGCTGCTCTGCGAAGTAAGCTGAGTGGCACGAGATAAGATATGAATAAGCGGCAGAAAGCTATACTAACACACTTTATAGTCGTAATAATCCTTACGGCAATTGCCGTTGCGGCAATGTTTGACTTCAAGAACTGGGTCAACCGCTCAGAAGCGATGCAGGCGATGGGAGAGCTCGGCCAGATAGTACTAAAGTACAGAAAAGGACACGGTGCTGTTCCTTCTGAGTCTTATGTTGACAGCATTCAGGTCAACCTAAGAGGATACGCGCGACTGGGACAGTTACGCTACAGAGCCAGATGGATAGATTTTGACTGTTCGGAGGAGGAGATTTTAGCTTACACTAAAAAAGACTATTGTTCATTATTTTTTCATGAGGGATATATTCTGCTTAGAATGAATGGACGCGTGCAATGGATGGGAAAACTTGAATTTGAAGAGCTGCTGGCCAGTCAGCAAAGTCCTCTGGAGGTTAAGATGATGCAGGAGTGACTAGGGGAGTTTGTTTGTATCTTCCTGTTACGAGCCTGCTTTGCAAGCTGTTCATCACAATACGTTGTTTATGCGGTTGCTATTTGGGTTGAGCAACCACCTTTTTGCTCTTGCTTGGTTTGGGTTCTTCGAGACCCTCGAACTTCAAGTGTTCCTCATCCTGAATATCTATTTTGATAAGATTTTTGTTTTTGAACTCGCCTCTTAGAACGGCTTCTGAGAGCGGGTCTTCTATGTAGTGCTCGATTGCCCGTCGTAAAGGCCTTGCACCAAACTCCGGATTATAACCTTTATCAATCAAGAACTCTTTGGCTTGTTCGGTCAGCTCCAGCTTCAAACCGTGCTCGGTTAACCGCTTGAAAACCTTAACAAGCTCATAATCTACAATGGTTTGCAAATCTTCCCTTGTTAACGCCCTGAAGACTATTGTTTCGTCAACTCGGTTTAGGAACTCCGGCCTGAAGTGGTGCTCAACCTCTTTGTTAAGCATATCTTTCATTTTCTCGTAGTTCGCTTCAGGAGTTTTTTTACCGAAGCCGAAGCCGCTGTTGCTTTTAATCAATTCGGCACCGATGTTACTCGTCATAATAAGGACAACATTTTTGAAATCTACGCTTCGTCCGAAACTATCGGTCAATCGCCCCCCATCCATAATCTGCAGCAGCATATTGTAAACATCCGGATGCGCTTTTTCTATCTCATCCAAAAGCAGAACGGCATAAGGCCTTCGCCTTATCCTTTCTGTCAACTGGCCGCCCTCTTCATAACCGACATAGCCCGGAGGAGCTCCCACAAGTCGGCTGACGTTGTGCTTCTCCATAAACTCGCTCATATCCAAACGGATAAGAGAATTTTTGTCGCCGAACATAAACTCCGCCAGTGCCTGGGCAAGCAGCGTTTTGCCGACACCACTCGGACCTAAAAATATAAAACACCCCATAGGTCGGTTGGGGTCCTTGAGCCCGCTTCTGCTCCGCCTAACCGCCTTGGCCACGGCAGTAATGGCCTGGTCCTGAGAGACAACCTGCTTGTGCAGCTCAGATTCCAGTTCCAGCAGTCGCTGTGTCTCCTTCTTCTCCAGCCGAGTCAGCGGAACGCCTGTCATCTTACTAACAACCTCTGCGATAACCTCAGCATCCACCGTGCCTGTCGCTTCCTTGTTCTCGTCGTACCATTTTTTCTGCATCTTTGTCTTATCGTCCAGCAGCTTCTGGGCCTCGTCTCTTAATGCAGCCGCTGTCTCATAGTCGGCATTTTTGACCGCCTCATCTTTTTCTGCCTGTAGTTTCTCTATTTTCTCTTCCAATTTTGCCAAATCAGGCGGAGGTGTTAAATTCTTAAGCCGAACCCTCGCCCCTGCCTCATCGATCACATCTATCGCCTTATCAGGCAGACACCTGCCTGATATATATCTTGTCGAAAGTTCAACGGCTTGATAAAGTGCCTCATCGGTAAACCTGACCCGATGGTGTGCCTCATAGCGGTCTCGAAGCCCTCTTAGTATATTCACCGCCTCCTCCTTTGAGGGCGGGTCGACGATTATTGTTTGAAAGCGTCTTTCAAGAGCTCCGTCCTTTTCGATGTGCTTTCTGTATTCATCAAGCGTCGTAGCTCCAATACATTGCACCTCTCCCCTGGCAAGTGCAGGTTTCAACACATTTGAGGCGTCAATCGCGCCTTCTGCGCCGCCTGCTCCCACGAGAGTATGAAGCTCATCAACGAATAAGACAACGTTTTTAGCCCTTTTAACCTCGTTAATGACCGCCTTTATTCGCTCCTCAAACTGCCCACGATACTTTGTGCCTGCCACCATCATCGCCAGGTCTAAAACGACAATGCGTTTATCCGTGAGCAGCTCCGGCACCTGCTTATGAATTATCTGCTGACTCAGACCCTCAACGATAGCGGTTTTGCCGACACCAGCTTCGCCCAAAAGAACCGGATTGTTTTTCGTTCGCCTGCAAAGTATCTGTATCAGGCGCTCTATCTCGGTTTCTCTGCCGATTACAGGGTCAAGCTCGTCGTC
>CAZUTR010000075.1:0-9708 GCA_964623545.1 uncultured Pirellulales bacterium
GCTCATTGAGTGTCTCTGCAAAAACGCAGAGCATTGTCAGTTTAGCTTCACCTTAGGTCACGGCGTTTTTTGTAAATGCCCACTTCGACGCTATATCGCAAACAATTTTCATATTTGAAAAGCTAAACTGATTTTTGTAACATCATCTACACCTGTTTCAGCATATCTCACGTCGCTTTGGAGCCCCAAACCCTTCACTCCCTGTCCGCCACCTTTTAAAAAACTCATACCTTTATTAGTGCAGGATTAGAGAAAAATTGATAAAGTATGCCTGCAAGCTGGCTTGCGATAATAAAAAACAACCGTTATTAAATGTGCAATATCTAAAGCGATAAGGACAAGGTTATGCGTCTTATACATTTTTTCCTCGGTTTTTTTCTATACGTAAGTATTGCGACTGCTAACATTCCCTCTGAGCAAACCCATCCATTTTCTGTACACGATATGCTGGCGATGGAGCGTATCTCTGACCCTCGAGTTTCGCCGGATAGCAAATTCATCGTCTTTCAATTACGAACAATAGACCTCGAAGCGAATAAGGCAAGAGCCGACATTTGGCTTGTTCGCACAGATGGCACAAACCTTCGGCGTTTAACATCACACATATCGGATGACTCTAACCCCCGATGGGCTCCCGACAGCAAAACAATCTGGTTTATTTCCAACAGAACGGATTCTTCTCAGGTTTGGAATATACAAATTGACGGTGGAGAAGCACAGCAAGTCACAGAGCAACCTTTAGATGTCGCAAATCTTATCGTCTCACCTGACGGCAGACATATCGCTTTTACTATGGACGTTTTCCCCGACTGCAACACGCCGCAATGCACAAAGAACAGACTAAACGACATCGAAGAGCAGAAAGCCACCGGCCGAATTTATGACCGAATATTTATTCGTCACTGGGACACCTGGAAAGACGGTCGACGCTCACACCTTTTTGTAATGCCATCGGACGGCGGCAAAGCTGTGGATGTAATGCAAAATATGGACGCCGATACACCATCCAAACCATTTGGCGGCTCTGAGGAGATTACATTTACGCCTGATGGAAAAGAAATTGTATTCACAGCTCGTGATGTCGGCAGAGAAGAGGCATGGTCAACTGACTTCGACCTATATTGTGCGCCTGTTGACGGCTCAAAACCACCAAAATGCCTTACCAAAGAAAATAAGGCCTGGGACACAAATCCGATTTTCTCACCCAACGGCAAAACACTTGCATATTTGGCGATGAGCCAGCCGGGTTACGAAGCAGACCGCTTCCGCATTGTCCTGCGAAACTGGCCCAATGGGAAAAAACGCGTTTTGACAGAAAATTGGGACCGCTCTCCTTCATCAATCTGCTGGTCATCGGATGGTAAAACAATATACGCCGTCGCTGCGAACATTGGTCAAATGTCTTTATTTGCAATCGATGTTTCCATAGGCAAAGTCCGCACAGTCTTGAAAGATGGTTATATCACGTCACCATCGGCAAAAGATAAAAGGATTTTCTACTGCTTAAATAATTTGAAATCACCAACTGAAATTTACTCCGTCAAACCTGACAGCAGCGATGCGCGTTGCATAACTCAAATCAATGCCCAGAAGATTGCCGCAACTCGAATGGGTGAATATGAGCAGTTCACTTTCAAGGGCTGGAACAACGAGACGGTTTACGCTTACGTTGTCAAACCAGTGGACTTCGATACCGACAAAAAGTATCCAGTGGCATTTCTTATACATGGCGGCCCCCAGGGTTCATTCGGCAATATATTTCACTATCGCTGGAACCCGCAGGCCTTTTCGGGAGCTGGCTACGCCTGTGTTATGGTGGACTTCCACGGCTCTGTCGGTTATGGTCAAGCATTCACCGACTCTATACGAAACGACTGGGGTGGCAAACCGCTCGAAGACTTACAGAAAGGTCTCGCCGCCGCCCTGAAGCGGTACTCCTGGATGGACGGTGACAGAGTCGGCGCATTGGGTGCTTCGTTCGGCGGCTATATGATAAACTGGATTGCCGGAAACTGGCCCGAGCGTTTCAAATGTCTCGTAAATCACGATGGCGTCCTGGATGAAAGAATGTCATATTTTGATACAGACGAACTGTGGTTCCCTGAGTGGGACCATATGGGGACTTCTTGGGACAATCCTCAAAGTTACGAAAAACATAATCCCGTCAATTACGTAAAGAATTGGAAGACACCGATGTTGATAATTCACGGTGCACTAGATTTCAGGGTCCCCGAAACCCAAGCCCTGCAGCGTCTCGGTATCGAAAGTAAGCTGCTTTACTTCCCTGATGAGAACCACTGGGTGCTGAAGCCGGCAAACTCGATTCTCTGGCACGAAACGGTAATTGGCTGGCTGGACCGCTGGCTGAAAAATTAAATATCCAGGAAAATCAATTAGCGGATGTCAAGTTTTTAACAATTACAAGGAGCTAATATGAAAGTTTCAAATCTTATCATCACATTAGTTGTTCTTCTCGCTTCAGTTCAAACTAAAGTTTTTTCTCAAACTCGTGAAAGAGACCAGGTCCCTGTTGAATACACATGGAAACTGGAAGACCTCTATCCATCCGACGAGGCCTGGAACACAACCAAAGACAAACTGGCCGCACAATTCGATGAAGTCTTGAAATACAAAGGCAAGCTGGCAAGTTCCGCATCCGAATTGCTTGCATGTTTAGAGTTCAACAGCCGGCTATCCAAAGAGTTCGACCGCCTATACAGCTATGTATCTATGAAATCCGACCAGGACACACGCGACTCGAAATATCTGGGAATGAAACAACAATTAGAGCAGCTAATGACAGACTACAGTTCCAAGGCCTCATTCATCAGTCCCGAAATCGCTGCGATGGACAAAAGCAAAATCGACCAATTCTTAGCCGAAGCTCCCGGCCTGAAAATATATAAGATGTACTTGTATGATGTTCAGCGTACAAAGGCCCACAGACTATCAGAAAAAGAAGAAAAGATACTTGCCGAATCCGGTCTTTTAGCCAGCTCACCACACTCGATTTATAACATCTTAAGCAACGCTGAGCTGCCCTATCCGGAAATAACATTAAGTGACGGCACCGTCGCTAAATTAAATAAAGCCGGCTATACACTCTATCGAGCCCTGCCGAACCGTGACGACAGGCAGAAGGTCTTCACAGCTTTCTGGCAGACATTCAACAATTTCAAACAAACCTTCGGCGTTCAGTTATATTCGAATGTAAAGAAGGATATGTTCTACGCACGCACACGCAATTATGAATCATCTTTACACAGGGCTATGGATGATGATAACATCCCAACGGAAGTATATTTAACACTGATTGAAAATGTTCACAACAATCTCGATTCATTTCATCGTTTCCTGAATCTGAAAAAACGAATGCTCGACGTTGAAACCCTGAAGTATTCCGACCTCTACGCACCTGTAGTAAAGGATGTTGATTTGAAATATACGTATGAAGAGTCAAAAGAGCTCATACTCGATTCATTAAAACCATTAGGAGAAGATTACATACGAGCTGCCAGGCAGGCCTTTGAAAACCGATGGATTGATGTGTACCCGACGCCGGGCAAAAAAGCAGGTGGCTACTCCAACGGCAGTGCTTATGACGTCCACCCATATATCCTCGTAAATTTCAACGGCCAATATGATGACGTTAGCACAATAGCCCATGAACTCGGCCATACGATGCACAGTTACTACGCAAATAAAAAACAACCATACCCAACTGCTGATTATTCAATCTTCGTCGCTGAAGTGGCTTCAACATTAAACGAGGCCCTTTTGATTAACAAAATGTTAGCAGATATCAAAGATGATGACACTAAGTTATCTCTGCTAATGAACTACCTGGAAGGACTCAGAGTCACCGTCTTCAGGCAAACTCAATTCGCCGAGTTTGAGATGCGCATTCATGAAATTGCCGAAAGTGGAAAACCGCTAACGGGCGATGTCTTCACTGATTTGTACGGTGACATACTCAAAAAATATTACGGTCACGACAAGGGGGTTTGCCATATTGACGATGCATATACGGTTGAATGGGCGTATATACCACACTTCTATTATAACTTTTATGTGTATCAGTACTCGACATCCTTCACAGCGTCAACAGCATTAGTTGAAAAGATATTAAACAACGAGAAAGGAATGGTTGATAGGTACATAGAATTCCTATCATCCGGGGGCTCCGATTATCCCATTAATCTTTTGAAAAAAGCGGGAGTTGATATGACCACCGCCGAGCCGTTCAACAAAACCATAAAAGTGATGAATCGCACAATGGATGACATCGAAGAGATTTTGGAAAGAAAAGCCAAATAACGTTTTGCTAATCTTAATTGTCAAGCAGCGTATCGGTCTGAAGAGGTATTTGTGACAGACACGGCCAAAGACAGTAGAAGAATCATCCGCAAAGGTGCTTATCCCGAATTAACTCCAACTGCGGTGTTTGTCGGCTACATTTTGGGGGCTCTCATCACTATCAGCATCGGTTATGCATGTTTGATTCTCGGTTTTTCAATCGAGGGCTCAGAGTTAGCCGCCATTCTGGGCTTTGGCATTTTGCGAGGCATTTTAGGGCGTAGCAGTATTGTAGAAAACAACATCAACCAGACTATCGCCAGCGCGGTCAATAGTGCATCGGCAGGCATGATGTTCACTGTACCGGCATTATTTATCCTGGGTCAAACAGAGTTTAATGCTACCCTGATGGTCTTCTCATGTATCGCAGGTGGTATCCTGGGCGTCGCATTTATCATCCCGCTTAGAAAGCAAATGATTGATTTCGAACGTCTCACATATCCCGGCGGTGTAGCAGTAGCCACAATTCTCAAATCTCCCGGTGCCGGAGTTCGCAAAGCTTATCTTCTGCTTTTCGGCATAGCACTGAGTGGAGTCATACACTTTATAAGCCAGCGTACCGGATTTGAAAACTGGGACTTGGGAAAACTCGTCGGGATGCCTGAATATATGAACGGCATATGGTACATCTCACTTATGACGATTGGAGTTGGTTTCATTGCCGGCAAGGGAGGATTTTATTTTATCGTTGGTGGCTTCGTATGTTATTGGTTCTTGGCACCATTCTTGAAGTTGATAAACCTCTTACCAGCCCCGGAAACTGTGAGCACATTGCAGACGGATATGCCGGAATATCTTCGCGTCATGTTATTCAGGCCCATCGGAATCGGCTGCTATTGGTTTTTAGCACTGCCTTTGAAGTTGATAAACCTCTTACCAGCCCCGGAAACTTTAAGCATGCCAGAATATCTTCGCGTCACATTATTCAGGCCTGTCGGAATTGGCATGCTTGTCGGAGGAGCATTAACCGGAATTGTTCTGGCGTTGCCGCTTATTGTAAGTGCCGTACGAAGCATGCAGTCCGCAACAAAATCAAAAACCGCACATTCAAAAGATGAAATGCCGATTCGTCTGCTTTACATAGGAATTACGGGCGCAGTGATTTTACTTTTTGTCACTTCAATTCTGTCGGTAAAAGAAATGGGGATTATAAGAGGTGGGCTGATGGCAATATTCGGCACCATCTGGATTTGGGTGGCGGGTGTCATTCTATCCGAATGCATTGGCCGAACAAACTGGTCTCCGCTCAGTGGAATGACACTTATTGCCGTAACAATTCTTGTGGTTATTGCCAGTGGACTCGGTGACAAAGCCGCGATTGTTTCGTCGATAATCGTCGGCGCTGGTGCATGTGTAGCTATGGCGCAGGCGACTGACCTGATGCTGGATATGAAAACTGGATACTTAGTCGGCGCCTCGCCGAGGATGCAGGGGTATGGACAGTTTCTCGGCACCTGGCTCGGCCCAATTCTAGTAATTGTAATGGTATTTATTCTTCACAAGGCGTACGGCTTAGGCAGTACCCGGCTTCCCGCTCCCCAAGGCCAGGCGCTGGCCAGTATGGTCAAGGGTATATTGGGCGGAGATGTCCCCGTGCAAAAATACATCGCCGGCGCAGGACTCGGCGCTCTATTAAGTGCCAGCGGTATCGGCGGACTCGGTATCCTCGTCGGACTCGGTTTCTATCTGCCGTTCAATATCGTACTCACTTACAGTATTGGAACTCTGCTGCGACTTGTCGTGGACTGGAA
The DNA here is from genome assembly GCA_964623545.1 of uncultured Pirellulales bacterium. Lineage (GTDB taxonomy): Bacteria > Planctomycetota > Phycisphaerae > Sedimentisphaerales > Anaerobacaceae > CAZUTR01. Next base: position 6,108 of record CAZUTR010000075.1, read on the forward strand.
AAAGGGGAAACGCTTTAGTGAAGAAGTAGGAATTCCCATCGCAGCCGGCCTGATTGTAGGCGAAGCCCTCGTTGGCGTTGGCTTCGCACTATATTACGTTTTTGCCGGCGCAACAGGTACATAAAGAAAGCTCGTTATGAAAAAACTCGGATATGCATTAATAACATTTGGTTTTTTAGCCGGTTCTTTCATCGCCGTGCTTGATGAAATAAACGTCCAATGGATTTATTTTATTGCAGCACTGCTCTTCGGTGCCGTTGGTATTATTATAGTGAACACAAGTCAGCGAATCGGTAGAAAATCCGCAGATATACTCACAGCCAATCTGCAGGACATAACCGATAGTGTAACTCGCATAGTCGAGAATATGAAAAAGCTCAATGAAGAAAAAAACTTAATTGATACCTATGATATGCGTCACCAAATTGACAAGTTATTCGCTAACGACCTCACAATTTTTACCGAAGCACGTGAGAGTCTCGCGCACGCCCACGGCTTGCAGGTATATGCCGATGTAATGAGCAATTTTGCGGCAGGCGAGCGGTACTTAAATCGTGTCTGGTCTGCCTCAGCAGATGGCTATATCAACGAAGTGAATACTTATCTCGATAAGGCACAGGAGCAATTTACCCAGGCCCATCAAAAAATTAGTCGATTGAATGAATCAAATACATAATTAAGCTAACGCGGCCAGTCCACACCATCGATACCTCCGACCGTCAGGTTCGGATTCGGCCATCCGTCCTGTGCAGGCCGAATCTCTTCTGCGGCAAGGTAAAGAACATGTCCATCAACAAAAAGAAAATTTCTGCTTCCTTCCCAGCACCACCAGCCACCAAATCCGTTCCAGCCCTTTTCAATTACGCGTAAATGATTGCTGTTCCACTCACCTATAATAATCTTTCCGGTCGGCTTAGCTACGTTCAGGCTTCGCTGTGGTACGGACTCTACGAAAGGACCGTTGCCGCAAGTATAGCTCGGATCACTCATATCATTTATATCCCCAGGACTGTGATAAAAGGCCATAGAGTAGGAATAGCTGGTGGACCCATACTTTTCCGGTTCGGTTCGGTCCTCCGAACAAAAAAGAACTGAGGGATTTTTCACATCAATATTTCCGCCCAAATACGGCTCAACAAAGCTGCGCCAGCCGCGTCCCATCCATAACCAGATAATATCGCCTGTCTTTGGGTCTATATAGACAGGGTCCTCATCACAGGGATAAGTATCATTATTTGCATCCAGGTAAAAGTGCATAGCTAAATCAATCTGCTTGAGATTATGTGCACAACTGACGCGCTTGGCCACAGACCTGGCTTTGCCGAGAGACGGCATTAGTATAGATAGCAACAGAGAAATCGTCGCTATAACAACAAGCAGCTCAATAAGAGTAAACCCCGTTAGAGAACTTCCTGATTTGAGTCCCCATTTCGCGAAAGATTGCGAAATGGGAGCCCATTTACACTTCTGAACCCAACGCGGTTCTGGGGCTTTCTCTAACGGGGTAAAACCTGTTTTGTGTTTTTTAAGTATCATTGTGGAGAGACAAATTTTTTACAGGATATGTCAAAACCGACCATCAAGCAACAATTTGGTTATTCAACCGTAACGCTTTTTGCAAGATTACGCGGTTTATCGACATCGTGCCCGCGCAGCACCGCAGCGTGGTATGCCAACAACTGAAGCGGAACAACTGTCAGCATCGGCTGTAATAACTCCGGCGCATCCGGCACGGTTATCAAATGGTCGGCACATTGCTTTATATCCTCATCGCCTTCGGTTGCAACGACTATGGTTTTTCCGCCTCGCGCCCTTACCTCGGCGATATTACCCATGATTTTGTCATACTGCGGACCGGCCGTTGCGATGAAAACAGCAGGCATACCATCGACAATCAACGCAATCGGGCCGTGCTTCATCTCGGCGGCGGGAAGACCTTCAGCATGAATATAGCTGATTTCTTTCAGCTTCAACGCTCCCTCCAGAGCAACCGGATAATTGAATCCCCTGCCCAGAAACAGCCAGTTCTCCTTGTCGATATTTGCTGAGGCGATTTGCTTAATATGGTCAGACTGCTCAAGAATCTGCTTCATTTTATCCGGTATCTTTGACAATTCATCGATATACCTCGTCGCCTCATCACTGCTTATATGCCTTCTTCTTCCCAGCTCCGTCGCCAGCATTGTCAGAACTGCCACCTGAGCGGTAAAGGCCTTGGTGCTGGCGACTCCGATTTCCGGCCCAACATGCAAATACACACCCGCATCGGTAGACCGCGCTATTGAAGAGCCGACAACATTAACAATACCAAGTACAGTCGCGCCGCGCTCTTTGGCCTGCTCCACAGCCGCAAGGGTATCAGCCGTCTCGCCCGACTGGCTTATACAAATAACGACGGTACCGTCTTCTATGATTGGATTACGATATCGAAACTCGCTTGCATATTCGGTTTCGGTAGGAATACGCGCCAAATACTCAAACAAAAATTCTCCCACAAGCCCTGCGTGAAACGCGGTTCCGCAGGCAGTGAGAATAATGCGTCTGGTCCGCGTCAGTTCACGCGAGTAACTACCTATACCTCCGAGCTTGATTCTACTATTTTGCTTGTCGACTCGGCCGCCCATACATGTTTGCAATGCCTCCGGCTGCTCGAAAATCTCTTTAAGCATATGATGCTCAAAGCTGCCGAGTTCGATTTGCTCGAGTGAAAATTCAATCTCCTGCACATCCTTGGTCACGGTGACATTATCGATAGTTTTGGTATAAAAGCCTTTTGGACTTAAAGTAACCATTTCATTGTCGGAAAGATACAGCGCCTGTTTTGTATGTTCGACAATAGCGGCGGCATCCGATGCAAGAATATATTCACCTTCGCCGACGCCCAAAATCAAGGGACTGCCCTTCTTAGCACCAATGAGCGTATTGGGACAATCCGCGCACACAATCCCAAGACCATAAGTGCCGTGAAGCTCACGAAGCGCCCGCTGAACCGCCCATTCGAATTTGCTTTGGCCGTCGGTTTTCTTCTTCTCTTCGTCGCCATCGCCCTTGCAATAGAAATAGCCGATTAAGTTAGCTATTACCTCCGTATCGGTATCGCTTGCAAACTCCACACCTTCGGATTGCAGCCATTTCTTCAAAGTCCTGTAATTTTCGATAATACCGTTATGAACAACAGCGATTTTACCTGTATAATCCGAATGCGGATGTGCGTTGACGCTGTTCGGCTCACCATGCGTGGCCCAGCGGGTATGGCCAAGACCCAATGTTTCCTGACCGTCCGGCCTATCAAGAATCTCTTCAAGTGCACTGATTCTGCCGCTGGTCTTTTTGACCTTTATGGCACCACCACTCAGCAGCGCCACACCGGCAGAATCATACCCGCGATACTCCAGCCGCTTTAACCCTTCCACCAGAATTGGCTGTGCCGGCTTTTTACCAAGATAAGCTACTATTCCACACATTTGGTATTTACTACCTACGACTTATAAACTATCATTGTTCTTACGATTTAGTGACCAACTATTAATTTTCTCAATAATAAATAGCTGATTGCTAATAGTCAACAGTAAAATATGATAGTTATCATCGATTACAATGT
>CAZUTR010000076.1:0-9625 GCA_964623545.1 uncultured Pirellulales bacterium
CTCAATCGTGGCTTGTAGCAGGCAGTGTCTCTCTGATGATGCAAACTCGTCTCGACGAAAACAAAAAACTGATGCGCCGACTGCGCGTCATCTACAAAATAATAAAAACTCCTCGGGTATTGTTCTTTTAGTAACATTAGTCCTGTTGATTGTCCTTGCAACGCTGGGTTATACTTTAAGCGTGCGCATCGCCGAACAGCAGCATCGCAACCAGTATATGATAGATTACCAGTCCGCTCGATATGGCTGTGAGTCGGGTCTAAAATACGCACTTGCCACAGTACAGCAGCTCAATCCCCAGTTGATTGCCCGTCCGAATGAGCCGGACTTCTCAGACTTGTTCGCCCTTAGCGAAGAAGAACACCAGCAGCTTCTGGCTGACTGGGCCGCCAAAAACGCCTCTGAGCAAAGCCAGAATTTAGATAACATCAGCAACACTGTCCGCCGTATCATTGACTTTAATGACGTTAATGATGTTAACCTTATTAACCGCGATAAAACCGCAACTGCCGGTCTTTACGAAACAGAACCCGTGAACATTCGTGGCCCTTATGGCCCGCCTTGGCCCTACGTAACCGAGCCCGTTGAGTTCGAGATTGGTCCTTGTGCAATTAAAATAGAGATTGAAGATGAAAACGCAAAATATCCCATCGGATGGGCGATGCTCGAAGAAGAGGAATTAAAACGTGAGGCAACTGCAGGATTTGAAACTTTTTGTGAATGGATGGAACTTAATAGCAAGGAGATAGATTCATTAAAAAAGCAGTTAAAGGAAATAAGCGAAATAAAACCATTCAAGAAAAATTTCGAACCAATAAAGAAAAAAGTCCCAATAAAATCATCAAAAAGTAGAAGACAAACAAGAAGCAGAAGGAGAACTCGCTATAAGACAAGTACCGTACCCGCTTCGGTACATACTGCAGATTTCGCAAAACTGTTTCACAGCTCGCTGATTGATACACAATTACTTGCCAGACCAACCATTCTCAGCGATACAAGAAAAGAATCGGCCCTGAAATATATGGGTATGTGGGCTTCGACGAAGGTCAATATAAATACCGCTCCGCGACATGTATTAGAGGCGGCCTTTAATTTCGGCGGTGACGCTGAAAAAACCGCTGAAGAAATTATACAGCGAAGAAAAACAAAACCATTTAAGGACATAGAAGAGCTAAGGACGGAGCTGTTTAGATATTCGGTTTCGATTGACAAATGCCGGGATTATATCACAACCGTCAGCAGGTTCTTTACAATCAAGGTCACCGCAATAAGCGGCGTAGCGAAAACATCGGCCGTTATAGCTGTAACTAAGGACAAAGACAAAGTACAACGAATCGCTATAATCTCCGACTAAAAAAAATGTGTATGATGCGTTCGGCAAATCAGACGCAAATAACAAAATACAAAACTGAATACGCTCTTTAGGAGTTCGCTCAACGTGGAACCTCAGAACTATCTGGGCATATATCTAAGCAAAAACGCTGCTACGGCGGTCTGTCTCGGCGGTAAGAAAGTGCTGTCTTGTTTTCGAGTCTCCCTCGAAGACCAGGACCGACAGGACCACGCCGCCGGTATGCCTGAGCTGGCAAATCTTTTGGCCCAGGCTTGTAACGAGAAAATACCCGCATATAAGGATTGCGAATTAGCCATTGCCTTGGATTGCAGCCTCTTTATGCAGCACAATGTGCATAGCGAATTTAATGAACCAAAGCAAATCGCTCAAACTATAAGGTTCGACACAGAAGAAGCCCTTGCCACAGATATAAGCGACGTAGCCATAGCTTTCAAAATAGCTTCAACCGACAGCACCGGCTCGAGATTAACTGTCTTTACTTCACAGCAGAAAATCTTGTCGGATATCATTCTTTCCTTACAGAGAAATAACATCGACCCTGTGGCAATCGAACCCGATGTTAATTGCCTGTCAAGATTTATCAGCAGTTATGTACTATCAGATGATTCTGCCGGGCAGGAGACTTTATTTGCATTGCTTTCCGGCCGAAGAGGTTATTTTATTATTCCAGGCCAGATGGGACAGCAACAAACCACACTGATGCGAACACTGCTGGTCAACCCAAAGCAGGACAGGACGCAATTGCTTGCAAGCCAGATTCCCTTAACCACCGCCTTGGTCGAACAACAGATGATAAATCATCTCAAAACTCTCGACTACACTGGCTCTTTGAATTATCAACTGCTTGAAGAAAAGCTGGGTATGCAAACCTCAGCTCTGGATTTGGCTGACTGCACCGAAGTCGCCCCTGATACTCTCGCCGATTGCTCCGATTCTGTTGAATTTGCTATTGCCTGTGGAGCAGCTTTGTCCGGCATCGACAGAGAACAGACAGTAAATTTCCGCAGTGACTTCATGCCTTATGAAGGTGGAAAACTCCTGCTGCAAAAAACACTGAAATTCCTGAGCATCGCCGTAATCATCCTCATGCTTACCGTTGGATTATACGGTTCGGTGCGAGTACTCCAAAAGAACAAAACCCACGCTCGGCTGAAAGAAAAACTTGCAAAAGACTACGCAGCCGTTATGTTAGGCAAAAAGCTACCGTCAAAATTTAACACCGCTGTTAAAGAACTCAGCGTTGAATTAAGACGCATCCGGAGTGTCAAAGAAGGCCGACCAAGTATCACAGGCCAGGAATCCCTCGAGGCCAAATTAACCGTGGTCATCGAGGCCTTTAACAAATGTGCTGCGAAAACAGACTTAAATATTGATTCCATCTCTATCTCAGAAAAGTCCATCAGCATAAAAGGCGATACATCCAGTCGAAAAAACACCTTGAATGTGTTCGATGCGATAAAAAAGACGGGACTAAATATCATACGCGAGGGATTCGAAATAAAAGGGGGACGCGATAATTTCAATATAACTGTCGAATTGAAAAAGTAGCTATGGAATTACTTTATGAAGGATATTATTAAAAATCCGTTTTTCTATTACTTGGTCGCCCCACTTGCAGCCGCCCTATGGCCGATACTCATCTGGACGGTTTACTTACCGGCCGCAGAAAATAAGTGGCAGAACGACAAAGCACAATACACAAAGGCACAGACAATAATAGAAGATATTTTGAAAGATGACCCTGAACGCTTGGAATTCACCGACGACAAAGCCGATTCAGCGGAATTCAACTACGCAAGTGCCATCGAAAAAATCGCAAGTCTATGCAGCATCTCTCCGAGTAATTACAAGCTCAGTTCCGGAATTAGAATGTCTACTTCCGAAGGCCAGAAAAGCCAGAACGCGAACGTGTCTTTAAAGGATGTTGATATGGCCAGGTTCGCCAAGTTTCTTTCGACGATTCAGATGCGCTGGGCGAATTTGCAGTGTACCAAAATAACGCTGAAGAAAAAGAAGGGCCGAGAAGACAGATGGGACATCGAGCTCGGCTTCAAATACTACTACTAAAGGCTTGGCCGTCGCTGGTACTGCGATGCCACACAATACGTCTTTGGTTCTAAACCGTTGGTTGCCAAGGCGAATTTGATTTCCCCTCCATTAGTCGAAGGTACGACTTGCGTACAGCATTTTTTCAATCCTCTGGGGAGGTAATATAAGCTAAAAGGCCATAAGTACTTTTAAAAACCGGCCTTACAAATAGTGAAATATATGCAAAAAAATGAATATTTCCCCGTTTGAATATATTTTCTATTGACATTTAATCTTAATGTGATATAATATGATAGTATATGATAGTATAAGATTTATTTTGAGAGTAAAACAATATGAGTGTGAATGGTTCTTATCCAAAAAGTGAGCATAGAAGCAAGCAGAAGCAATGGTACACAGTTCGCGAGGCAGCCGCATACCTTGGCGTAAGCCAGCCGACAATCTTTCGATGGATGAAGGAAGGTCTTCTTTCCTTTTTCAAAATCGGTGGCTCAACCAGATTCTCGATAGAAGGCCTCAATGCGGTTATTGAAAAAACAACCAGTCAAAGAGAGGCCGAAATGGCTGTGAGCAGATGCGCCGCTTGTGGCCATAATATATTGGTTGACGGACAACTACAGGGAACTGGAAAGTTATATTTTAGACCTATGGAGTCAAGTTTTTGGGTCTTTGCTGAAGCAATGGTACCCACAAGGGCACGTGTGTGTGCCGCCTGCGGGTACATTCAGTTACACGCTGATACAGAGAAACTCAAGCGACTAAAGCCTAAAACAGCCGAAGATGAAAATCTTGAAATAAACTAAGAAGATATTAACTAATTTAGTAAATAATATAATGAAAAATGAAAAAGAGAATAACTGTTATAAATCAAATGTCACGCTTTAGAAAATGTGCAGATAAACAGTGCTATTAGTCAATGGAGCTGCTGAACAAAAGCGTGATATTTTGATATAAATATAACAGGGAGGAGTGGAAATGGTTAAACACACTGATTTCAAAGACAGCTCTTTGTACACTCGTTTTGGTCTTACGTTAATGGTAACTCATGCCTGTAATATGCGTTGCCCCTATTGTTATAATGGTCCCGCGTTTGAGCTCAGCATGTCCCCCCAGCTCGGACGAAAAGCCATTGACCGAAGTATCCTTTCGATTAAGAAAGGTGGTCTCCTCGAGCTTAAATTCACCGGAGGAGAGCCCCTCCTTGAGGCGGACTTAGTTTCATCTCTAATTGATTACGCTCGTGCCGGAACGCATGAAGCAGGCTTAGACCTTCGCACTGCCGTCATAACAAATGGAACCATGGACAATCGCCGGGCCTGGTCGATTATAATGGACCCGCATGTAAACATTGCCGTAAGTTTGGACGGCCGACCTGAAACACACGACCGATATCGATACTTCGCCGACGGCAAGGGAAGTTCAGAGACCGTCATGAGAACGGTCCACCTGTTACTGGATGCCGGAAAGATTTTCAAAACGGTTACTGTTGTAAGACCACAGACCGTCAATACGCTTGCCGACGAAGTCGAGTATTTGCGTAATCTTGGCATCCGACATATCGACTTGTCTTTGGACGTATGGACGCCGTGGAACTCGAAAGATATCGAAAATCTCGAACGCTCCATTGTACTATGTTCTCGCTTGTGGACTAAAGGCTCACCGCACATCAACATAAATTGGTTTGACGACAAGGTAACTATGCTGATGGATCACACCCACATTTCCACACGCCTCTGTGGCTTTGGCAAAGGTGACATTGCGGTTTCGCCTTCCGGCAACCTTTACCCGTGTGACCGATTGATTACAGCCGATGGACAAAGGAACCCTATGAGGCTGCCCGGAAAGGTTATGCAAGGTCGCGACTTCCTGTTCGGCCCTGCAAAAGACATCAGAATTGACTTCGCCTGTCACCAGTGTTCGTTTCATTCTGTTTGCAATACGACATGCGGCGCCCTCAACTACGCTCGAACCCGCCATGCTGGTAAGCCCGATTATTTGCTCTGCATGTGGAACCAGTGGTGCCTGCGAGAAGCACAGGCAGCCATGGAGAAAACCGTAGTCCTCAAAAGCAGGACTGCCGGTTAATATACCTTGACAAAACACCTGTTTTGCCTCTAAAATTACGGTCTATGGCTGACCCTGCTCCGCGAAAGAAAAAGAAGAAAAAGCAAAATCCAGTCCTCGATTTTCTCGCATATCTTGCTCTGCGGGTTCTCATGGTTTTTGTCTGTTTATTCGATGTCGAGACGAATTTGAGGACCGCCTGTTTTTTGGGCAGGATGTTGTGGAAATATTATCATCGCGGCCGAAAACGTGCCCTCGACAATCTCAGTGCCAGCTATCCCGAAAAAGGCGAAGAATGGCTCTGGCAGACCGGCAGGCGAAGCTTCGAGCATATCGCGATGTTGGCAATTGATGTTTTGTACACCCCACGTCTGGTAAGAAAAAACAATTGGCGTCAATATTCGCGATTCAAAAACGCTGAAAGAATAAAATGGATGATGAAGGAAAATAAGGGCCTGATTTTAGTCACCGGCCATTACGCAAATTTCGAAATCATCGGCTATATGATGGGCGTCTTCGGCTTTAACATTTACAGCATCGCCCGGCCGCTGGACAACAGATTCATAAGCGAATATTTATATGGCGTTCGCGAGCGCACCAGCCAAATCATAATCGACAAAAAAGGCGCATCCGAAATGATGGACCGGCTTGCGAAAAGCGGCGCGACCTTGTGTTTCATAGCCGACCAGGACGCCGGCAGAAAAGGAGTATTCGTTGATTTCTTTGGCCGAAAGGCAAGCACATACAAGAGCATAGGCCTGCTCGCCTTAACATATAATCTGCCGATAGTCGTGGGTTACAGCAGGAGGATTGATAATCGGTTTTTCTTTGAGCTTGGTGCCACTCGCATAATTTTACCTGAACAGTGGGCCGACAAGCCCGACCCGCTGAAATGGGTTACAGCAGAATATACCAACGCCATCGAAGAGTTTGTTCGGGAGGACCCGAGCCAATACTGGTGGCTGCACCGCAGATGGAAACACCGCCCGAAAGATGAACTACCATCCGAAGAATCTGCTGAAACCAGCTAAAAACAGATTTGAGAGTTAAAATTTCCTCAGCAGTCCTACTACAACGGCTTCGATGCGGCAGTTATCTGAATATATCGGCTCGTAATCGTCATTGGCCGGCTGGAGCCGAACTTGGTGTTTTTCCTTGTAGAACCTCTTGAGTGTGGCATCACCGTTATCAACGGCGGCGATGACCAATTGCCCATCGCCGGCTGTAGGACTGCGCCTGCAAATTACGAAATCACCATCGCGAATATTCTCATCGACCATGCTGTCACCCGTTACCTCAAGTGCGAATATATCATCTCGGTTACCGAAATGCGAATTAAGGGATAGGTTATCTTTGTTCTCAACTGCCTCTATCGGCAGGCCCGCAGCCACCTTACCCACAAGCTCAATTCCCGCCGATGCTTGGCTCGAATAAGTCGGGCTGTCATCGCCGAGTTGATTAAGCAGATTTTGCGCTTTTGAAGTCAATTGTAAAGAGCGTGCCCTGCCCTGACAACCTGATAGCAGGTCTTTTCTTCGCAGCTCGGCGATGTGCTCGAACACGGTGCTTCGGCTTATGCCCAGCTCGCTCGCCATCTCGCCAATCGTCGGCGAATAACATCTGCTTGCCTGAAAACTTGAGATTGCTTTTAGCAGCTGCATCTGGCGAGGCGTCAGACGCTTTTTGGGTATTGTCATTTCTAACTGCATTGGCTGGAATCTCCTTCGTCTGCTTTTCGGTGGGATTTTGCTCCGGGCTCGTGTGAAATTTTATGGCTGAGCCATTTATAGGTAGAATAGGAATCAGGCCTGTTTCCGACTCAGCCATAATGGCTTCTATCCTGTTTAAAAACTGCCCCAGAGAATTTGTTGGTTTGCTCCTGGGTTCCGACCACTTTGGCCAATAGGAAACGTAATCGCCGCCGGGACCGAATTTGCATACCGGCTCTATCGACTCGTGATTGTTACGATTGTATCTGTCGAACAAACCCATTTTACTCCTCAAATGCCCGGATTTTACATCGTGGCAATTACTTCTATCGGTAATACAAGCAGGAAAGCCCTAACAAAAACCGAACAAAAATCACCAAAAACAGACTTTTTTTGCCCTCCTGCCTTAGCAGCTTTTCTACAGCTGATAATATGGGACAAAAGCAAAAAAACAGTAGAGTTAAAATGGAAAAAAAAGAAAAAAATTGTTATCCGAAGGAAATTTTTAATTGACGCGTATAATTCCAAAGAATGAAAATATTGCATTGCGAGTGAAGGTTTTACAGGGTAAAATCTTCTTGAACATCAAAGGTAGGAATAGAAATGCTTCGCGGTTTTGTACATCAACAATTAAAGGGTTTTTAATTTCAAGAAAGGAAGGGGTATTATGTATCGAGGAATCGCTGGGCTCGCGCTCGCCCTGACAATCGCATTGGTAATATCTGGTGTTGTACCGACAAATGCAGAAGCGCCAAGCCGTGCAAAATCAAGCTATTCACCGGTTGTCATTACCGAAGACTTTGATTCGATTATGGCAAGGATGAAAGCTGCCAAGGATGAGGTGATGAAACGCCAGATGGATTTACTCAACGAAAGATACGACCTGTCCGACAGGCCCGCCAAGGGCGTGACAATGTCTCGCGGCAAGCCCATACAGCAAGGGGTGCGTGCAAAGCTGCCCGCGGGAATGACCTGGCAACAGCTTGCAGAAATGACGCCGGAGGAAATCCGTGAAAAGGACCTGTTCCCGAAAGGTTTCCTGCCGCTTCCTCATCCTAATCATGGTGAAGGCGGCATGGTTTTCCCAAAGTTTGTTATAGATGAAATCAAAAAGCAGGAAGTCAGGGACCTGACGCGTTTTGACCTTGACTTTGACCTGCCCGACCATTTTCTACCCGAGTATCCTGCTGCAATTTACCTTACTACGCGTCCCGACCTCGGCGATGTCTCGCAGGGAAAAGTGGTGACTATCGATAACTACTACGAACTCTTTAACGGCCTGCTTAATCCGAAGCAGCTCGAAGGTCTTCGTCTGCTGGTTACGCCGTTCCCACAGCAGCAGTTCAATCAAACCGAGGACCGCCGCAGCGAAAGGCCGAGCAGGGGCGTTACCTGTTTTGATTGTCATGCCAACGGACATACGGCTTCACCTACGCACCTGGTGGGTGACATTCGCCCCCAGGAATTTCGCCACCGCCTCGATACCCCGACGCTGCGAGGCGTTAATATCCAGCGTCTGTTCGGCTCGCAACGGGCGCTTAAATCGGTTGAGGACTTCACCGAGTTCGAGCAGCGGGCCGCTTATTTCGACGGTGACCCGGTTATCGCCACCAAGAAGGGGGTCAACATTCTCGAACGCGCCAGCCAGGTCCACTTCATGGCTGAATTCCAGGCGCTTCTGGACTTCCCGCCTGCTCCCAAACTGGACGTGTTGGGTAAACTCGAACCTAAAAAGGCTACCGAAGCCGAGCTCCGGGGCCAGGCTGTATTTTTCACAAAGGCCACCTGTTCCGCATGCCATACTCCGCCTTACTACACCGATAATCTTATGCACAATTTGAAAACCGAACGCTTCTATAAGCCCCGGATGATAAACGGCAGATACGCCGCGGCTGACGGACCTATTAAGAATTTCCCTTTGAGGGGAATAAAGGATTCCCCGCCGTACCTTCACGATGGACGGCTGCTTACTTTGGAAGATACGGTGGAGTTCTTTAACCTGATACTTGGGACCAAGCTCACCGAGCAGGAGAAAAAAGACATCGTGGAATTTATGCGGGCACTGTAGAACAAAGTTAAGAGTAAAAGTCTACAGCAATATAATGCAAATCAGTCTGTTGCATTGCCACTCTGCCTTGGCGGCGCCAGGTTATTCGGCAGAGAAGACAACTTCTTGAACCGTCGCGCCTTGCGATGTGTTTACTTGAGGATTTCGAGATTTTCGCGGATGGTTTTTGTTAGGGGGATGGTCTGTGCCCAAAAAACCAATCAAAAATCGTCAAAAACAAAGTTTTTTTATCATCCCTGCTTTATTTTTTGCCTTTGGCGATAATATGGGACAAAAGCGAAAATCAGAGGGTAAAAAAAATTTGAAAAAATAGAATTTTTTACAAAAAAGACTTGCAAAGACGATAGAAATAGTACATAATGTATTAGTAGTATTAGTACA
>CAZUTR010000077.1:0-9614 GCA_964623545.1 uncultured Pirellulales bacterium
CTCCTGATGCAATTGCCTGACTAACGGCGTTTGTTTGGGTGGATGCGTCGCCTGGGATCAGGTCGTCGAAGCCGATGCCGTCGTAATAGCCTATGACCATACCTAATGCTGTAGGTCCGCAGCCGTGTCTCCACTGATAACCCGGTACAGTAAGTGTTTGTTCGACCTGGTAGGTAACTGCCTTCTCTTGAGCTTTTTCCAGGTCTCTTTTTATAACGGCTTGTGGCGGAACCGGGCCGGTTTTACTTTGCTGATTATCATCATCGGTGTCCTGAGCAGCGCAGACACATGCTAAAAGCAGAGTTACAAATGTGAGAATCAATTTTTTCACCTACAACAACCTCCGTTAATTCTCTTTTGCTATCGTGTGTTATTTTACCATAAAAGATACTTTGAATTCAAGCAAAAGGCAGGTGATATGAATTATAAATTCAATTTATTTAGCAATTGTTCGATCGATAAGCCGGTAATCTGGACGTTTTTTATCGGATTGGCCTGTCCGGATATTATGCTCAGAGTACTCTTCTTGACGTCCAGTTCCTTTGCTAGGAAATTTACAAGAGACTTATTTGCCTTTCCCTTCTCCGCCGGCGCTGCAACTTTGACTTTCAGCATACCGTCGAGTATTCCCGCCAGAGCTGTTCTGCTGCTGCCGGGAACAACTTTGACTGAAAAGGTCACTGCATCGTCAGTTTCATGAATAGTCAGATTAGCCATAGATAAGCAAAAGAATGCTTAATTAAGGTATAAAATCAACAGCTTTGAATTTTCTAATCTGTAATTTCCCTGATGTTTTGTCCGACCGCCGATTGAACATATTTTTCAATCTGTTCAGCCAGTTCACTAAGTGATGCGAGCTGAAAATCTTCGTAATGCCCCGGAACAAATTCACCGCTTAATGCTTTCTTGAAGATTTTGACACGTATAACCAAAGGTTTTGTGCCGGAGGTACTGAAGTCGCTGTCTTTGTGTTCGGTAAGCTCAACCCGCCAGTCTTCGCTTATGAAAACCAGGCACTTGCCTGTAAAGACAGCCGTCGGAAAATAGTCTTGTAATAACTTGAGCGTTTCCATAATGTAGCTTCTTTAATTTTAGCTAAAGGCGCCATGGACTTCTTTTGGGCCGGGAGAGCATTCGATTAGCTTCACTATCGTTGTCAAAGCATTCGTTCTCTGGGTCCCATTTCAAATCACGGCCCAACTGCATCGCAATATTACCAAGATGCGCTATTGTAATCGAGCGATGTGCGGTCTCGACCGGTGCGATAGGTTCACGTCTTGAAATCACACAGTCGATAAAGTTTCTGATATGGTCGGAACTTCGGTACAGATTAATTTCATTGGGTCCAATCACTGATGATAGTATGGACTTCGGGTTAGCATCGATACCTCCGCGGGAAACCCATAACCAGCCGTCTGTGCCTTCGAAATGCACTCCGCGTCGCATCCGATTTGAGATAATCAATTTTACTCCATTTTTGTATATACACTCAAAACGGTAATCTGCAGCGGTGTTCCAAAGTATGTCGTTGGCGAACTTGCCTCTGGCGTTTCTGATTTCGACCGGGCCGGTGTTCTCGGTATCCATCGCCCATTGTGCGATATCGGGATGGTGACCGCCCCAGTCGGTTATTTGTCCGCCGGAATAGTCGAGTATCCAGCGGAAGTTCACGTGGCATCGAGCCGGGCAGTAAGGCGCCCAGGGCGCCGGTCCCAGCCACATATCATAGTCGAAACCTTCAGGTACAGGTTCCGGCTGTTTGCGTTTGCCGCTTAGACCGAGGTCAGGGGTGCCGCCCGGCAGCCCGCAACGAACGGTGTGAAGCTTGCCGAGCCGACCGTTTCGCACCAGTTCACATGCCCAGCGGAAATTCGCGTCACTGCGCTGCTGGCTGCCCGTCTGGAACACCACGCCGTATTTTTTCACGGCATTGCTCATTGCTCTGCCGTCGGCAATAGTCAGCGACAGTGGTTTCTCGCAATAAATGTCCTTACCGGCCTTGGCCGCCTGGATGACCGGAATGGCGTGCCAGTGGTCCGGCACTGCGATTAGAACCGCATCGATGTCGTCGCGGGCAAGCAGCTGTCTAAAATCCGTATAAACTGCACAACCTTTATATGTGCCGGATTGCGTGTCTTGAGCGTAATGTTCTTCGACAATTTGCTTTGCCGGTTCCCATCCACACGTCGCGCCGAACCAGTACAAGGAGCTTTTGCGATTTACATCACAAACAGCAACAACCTGAATCCGCTCATCACTTAAAAACCACTTCATATCTCCTGTGCCCTGGTTTCCAAGCCCGATGCAGCCCAGCGTGATTCTATTGCTTGGAGCGACCGAGCCGTTGAGTCCCAAAGCGGAGGACCGAATAATATAAGGAAAGGCGACCGCTGCCGCTGTTGCCGTTGAGGTTTTCAAAAAGTCCCTTCGAGTAATTTTCTTCATAATCGTGCCTTGTCTTTATTTTGCCTGTATTAACTTGATTTTCAGCTTTTTCAATAATGCTGCCTATGCTTTTGATACTTGTATAGTTTATTCTTTTTCTATAATTTTGCAATGATTTCAGAGTTTCCTTAATCATTTTCTTGGTGTATCAATCGAAGTGCCGTTGATTATATCTTATATACCGATTTATTAACCGAAGAAAATCTTTCGTTTCCATCTTCCTGCAGATGGTCGCTTGCGAGATGAAGGTTATCTTGAGAAAGCTTCTTCCCATTCCTTTTCCAGTTCATCCAAAATTTTGCCATATATTGCGTAAATTTTTCTTAGGTTTTGCTGCTGCACAGTCCTATTATTGGAATTTTTCAGGGTTTTGTATGTCTTGAGGAATTTATCCTTACCATATTCTTCAATCAGAAACTTAACAAAAGCCGCCGCTTCGGCATAAGATATGGGCGGCTGAGTTTCCGGCGAACCGATTTCGGTATAAGTAATCAATTCCTTCAGTTCAATCCACTGGCCCTTGCCTTTTAATTCTTTTGTGCGTTCATAAACTGTAGCCTGGCCGCCGCCCAAATCCTCCAGGGCATGCGCTCCCAGCCGTTCTGACATATAGACAGCAAAGCCTTCATTGAACAAGGCAGGAGGGCTGCCGTACGGTCGCATCAGAATATGAGTCGTTTCGTGGTATGGGTCGAGTTGTTTCTGCTTGTTATATACTTCAACAATGGTATTACCGTATGCCCAGCCCATTCCCTGATGGCCTGTCTGCCAGTGTTTGCTATCCTCGTCTTCGAAGAGCACCATTCGGATTTGAATGTCGGAATCTTTTCCTAAAACAGCGTATATTTCTCGATAACCTTTTTCTCTTTCTTCGGCTATTTGGATTATTTGTTTTTCAGCTGTGGAATCTTTGAAGTAATAAATATCGAAATGTTCCGAACTGTGTTTTTCCATCTTCGGCAGCAGTTGTTCTTCCCAATTTTGCCAGAGTAGAAAACGAGGTGTGTATCCTGCTACCCAATCAATCTTCCACTGCTCCTCATCCTTAACGAAATCAATCTTCCAACTTTGTCCCTCACAGACGGCCGTTAAAGTAAATACACCGTTTGCTTCTGATACCGACCCCGGCTGTAAATTGAGGAAATCATCCTTTTGCCACCAAAAAGCGGAGTCGATGGGTTTCGCCGGTTCCATTATTTTTTTGAAATTTTCAATTCCAAAAATCTGGAACTCAGCATCCTGATAATCCTTCGTGAAAAGTTGCCATGCCTTTTCGTATTTTTTGTCTTTGATGTAATTTTGAATTTGCCGAAAAGTTTCGATGACGGCCTCAGATTCGGCTTTCGAAGCGGGCTTCATCGAACTTTCGTCCGGCTCGTAGTGTTCTATGTCACTGCTGGTGTATTTAACCCTTTTGAACCATCTGCTTGCGTCTTCTTTCTGAAAGTATTTGTCTCTGTCGAAGCCTGCTGCCGGGCCTGGATTATGAAAATCCAGTCGAATATATGTGGCGTCTGTAATGGGCCCTTGAATTTTGAAAGCGAAGCGAGACAGCTTTGTTTTCTGTGCCTTAATCGTATCGAAAAAAGATGTGCCCCAACCTACTCCGGAGCGCCCATAATTTGGTGAACGGGTATATATTTGAAGTCTGAAAATCTGGTCTTGTTCGGAGGTATTTTTAACTTTAATGCGAACAACATTTTTGCCCTGCCGAATAGGTTCGAATTCGACCCCCAGAATCTTCAGATTACTCTTTTCGTCGGTGTCGGTAACCGTTTCGGCGAACACATTTGAGGCGATTAATATCACTATGCAAATATTGAAACCGATTTTACGCATTTGCCCTCTCTCATTGTTTTCCTATTGTTTCTAAGTCTTTTTCTATTTTATGTCTCAAGTGAGCCAATCAATTCTTTTATATTTGCTATATTTTTGCGCATACAGTAGCTTTTTATGCCCTCGACAATTTTTTCTGCGCTGCCCGGCTCGATGAAACTTGCTGTCCCCACGGCTACAGCCGATGCCCCCGCAATAATAAATTCAATCGCGTCCGAGGCATTTCTGATACCGCCCATACCGAGAATCGGTATGCCTTTTTGTTTTGTAACTTCGTTATAAACCTTGTTAACAAGATAAACAGCTATTGGCTTTATCGCAGGGCCGGACAACCCACCGGTCTTATTAGCTAGTACCGGCTGGCGTGTTTCAATATCGATTACCATCGCAGTGAAGGTATTAATCAAGCTAAGTGCATCGGCACCTGCCTCAACCGTTGCATGAGCAATCTCACTGATATCCGTAACCGATGGCGTCAGCTTGACCATTAAAATCTTTTTGTCTTCCTTGTCATTCCCGCGAAAGCGGGAATCCAGAGAGTTTTTAACCGCAGAAGTGATTTCTGCAACCAGCTGCGGGTCGGTTCCGAATGTAATGCCGCCTCGCTTGACGTTCGGACAACTAATGTTTAATTCAAAGCCAGCTATGGCCGTTTCACCCGCAAGCTTTTCAACGATAGCAACATATTCCTCGATAGTTTGGCCGGCCACATTGACAAAAATAGCAGGGGAGAGCTTTTCAAGAACCGGCAGTTTTTCTTCTATGAATTTATCCAGTCCAACGTTGGCCAGTCCAATTGCGTTGAGCATTCCAGAATCGGTCTCGACTATTCTCGGCGGGGCGTTACCTTTTCTGGCTTTGAGTGTGATACTTTTGGTTATAAAACCGCCGAGCTGATTTATATCCATAAAATCAGCTAATTCATCGGCATAGCCACATGTCCCCGACGCTGTAAACACCGGATTCGCCAGCTTCAACCTCGCAAAATCAACCAAAATGTCGACCGTGTTGTCCATACTACTAAATACTATTCACTAACGACTAAACACTATTTCACTGCTGTTAAAGACAGGGCCGTCTTCGCAGCAGAGTTTATAACCCGTTTCGTTTGAGCCGGGTACTTTACATTCCACTGCGCAGCTCTGGCAGACGCCGAATCCGCAGGCCATTCGCCGTTCCATACTCACTTGACAATCTATTTTCTTATCTTTTGCAATCTCGGCAATTTTCGCAAGCATTGCTTCAGGCCCACAGCTATAGATAATTATTTCTTCAGGGGACCGCCTGGATTTGCTAAGCCACTGCAAAAGACACTCGGTTACAGGGCCTTTGAATCCAGCCGAGCCGTCATCCGTAGCCACACGCGATTTTATGCCGTACTCGGCAAACTCCCGTATGGAAAATCCTAAGCTTTGCGAAACCTCATCGAGCCGTTTTTCGAAGGGAAGCTCCTTTGCACTTTTTGCGCCGGCAAATGCAATCACTTCAATTTTGGTAAAATCGTTTGTAAGAACCTTCGCCAAATGCTCCAAAGGCCCAGCCCCCATACCTCCGGAAACCAATAATGCCAGTTTTTTGCCATCCGGCACCCCAAAACCGTTACCAAGCGGCCCAATAACGCTAACTGTGTTACCCCTTGCCAAAGCCGTCATTCGCACGCTCGCCGGCCCAACAACGCAATAAAGAATCTCAATGATGTTTTTTTTACCCTCGATAGTTACATTACAGGAACTAAATGGTCTGCGAAGCAGGATATTTCGCTGCGCAGCATCAATCAGCTCATCGGGTATTTTTTGTGGCAGCGGGGCTTTGGTTAAATCCAACTGTAGGAACTGTCCCGGCTGAAAATCCGCAAAGGCCTTGGCCCCTGAACCGTTAAATTCTAAGCCAAGTATATAAAACCTTTCACCGATTTGCTTATTGGTGCATACAGTTGCGCTGAATAGGCCTTTCTTTGTAGATGAGCGATTTGTCGTCATAATTACCTGCTGAAAATTTGACAGGAGAATACAAAATATCGGCCGGTTTTGCAACTAAAAACCGGCCGATGATTTGCCATTATCATTCTGGACTCTGCCTCATAGACATTACCAGAATATGATGTAAAGCCCGATTGTTACTGCCACAACGATAATGCCAGCAACCTTAGCTACGCCTGAGGATTTGATGTCCATTTCGGGATTGACCGGCAGCTCCTTCGGCTCTGTTCGTTTAAGGTTGACCCCTCCCGTCGCAAATAGGCCGACAATGTAATTCTCAAAGTTAAGAAAGACTACGGTAATAAGACTCATAACACCTATTACGCAGAAGAATGAAATTGCCATCCTGTCCAGGAACGCCATCTTCGGGAATACCTGCGCAAGGATGAAATACATAATCGGATTTATAATCAGCCCTACGACACCTGTAATCGGCGGTGCCTTCTTTATAATGATACCGAACAGGAATACAGCCAGAATACCTGGAGAGATATATCCCTGAAACTCCTGGATGTATTTAAAGACTCCGCCGAATTTCGGATTATCCAGAAGCGGTGCAATCGCACATCCGATTATGGCGAACACACCCACGCAGATTCGTCCCGCAGTCACCAGATTAAATTGCGAAGCCGCCTTGTTGATGTACTTCCTGTAGATGTCCATAGTGAAGATAGTTGATGCCGAGTTCAACATTGATGCCAGCGAACTCATAACAGCACCAAGAATTGCCGCGAGTATCAGGCCTCTCAAACCCGGTGGGACAAGCTTCTTAATCAAAAGAGCGAACGCAGAGTCGAACTTGTACCCGAGCAGCGTTTGAGCAACGCCGATTTGCTCTTCGGGATATAACGCCTTGTTCTTATCCGCTATTCGCTGAAGAATCATATCATTTACCTGCTCCGGTCGCTCGGCTTCGGGTATCTTTACACCGGCAACAGCGGCATTGTATTGTATTATTTCCTGTGCCTTTTCTTCATATACGACAGGGAATTGTCTGTCGAACTTTAAGGCCAGCTTCGCTCCGGCGGGATTGGCTTTGACCTCTTCGAATTTTGCAAGAACCTCAGTATTTTTCTCAGCACCTTCAGCTATCATATCATTCTTGTAAAGGTTGAAGGCAATGATGCCTGGGAAGACGATAATGAAGGGAATAATCAGCTTCAGGGCGGCTGCGAACACGATACCTTTCTGCCCTTCGCCTAACGATTTCGAACCTAATGTTCTCTGTGTGATGTACTGATTAAGACCCCAGTAGTAGAAGTTCGGTATCCATAGTCCCAGAACCAGTGCCGTCCATGGTATTTCACTGTCGTTTTTTGGAAGAACCATATGCAGCTTGGTCTCATTTAGTGCCGTAAATTTCTCCAACACTCCGCTGCCTGCCTGAACATTGGCCAGCTCCGGAATCGTCTCAGCGGTCGCTGCGCCAAGGGCCTTCATCGCCAGGAGCAGTATAATACCACCGCCGACAATAAGTGCCGAACCCTGCAACAGGTCAGCCCAGGCACACGCCTTCAGACCTCCGCAGGCAACATATATTGCTGCCAGGATGCCAATTGCCCAGCAGGCGCTCGTAATATTTATTTCAATACCAAGAACATGCTGGCCTCCGAATAGCGTCTTGACGACAATTGCCCCCGAATAAACCACCGCTGCAAAAGTAACAAAAACGTAAATCAGAATAGTAAATAACGCCATCAATGAGCGTGCTGCCTCATTGTAGCGATATTCCAGAAATTCCGGTATTGTATAGATACCACTGCGCAGGAATCTTGGCAAGAATAGAAACGCACATACGACCAGTGTTATTGCCGCCATCCACTCATAGCTGGCTATTGCTATCCCGAGCCATTTCGCTGCACTGCCGCTCATCCCGATAAACTGCTCAGTTGAAATGTTCGCCGCTATCAGCGAAAACCCAATCAACCACCACTTCAGACCACGACCGGCGAGAAAATAGTCCTCACTGGTCTTCTCATGTCGGCTCTTTAGTATCCCCAGGCTGATGACGCAGACGATGAAACCTAAGAACACCGAAATGTCAAGTATGCCGAGTTCCATTACAAATCCTTTCCTTGCAGATCCTTTAAGTTCTAATTTGCCGTTTTGTTATATATTTTGGTTAAATCGTCCGTCATTATAGTCCTTCTGCTCACGACTACAACGGTTAACAGCAAAATCTTTAACATCTTGTTTGATTGTGTATTGTTGTGTTTGAAAGTGTCAAAACCGGCTGGCTTTGATTTATAAAATGCTGTTTATGGTTACGGCCAGAAATTTTCTTCGAGCCACGTATCCGCGAAGATAGCAAAATCCTTGAAGTCCACAATGTTGGGCGGCACATCGTGTATGTTGGCGGGTGATACCAACGTTAAACGAAGACTGCCGGTGCCGTCGGTGGCTAAATATGCCACTTCCGGTTCTGACAGGGCATAGTTATAGATTCTAAAGTCATCCAGTTTACCGTACCAATATGCCTCGCCTTGTCTCATCGAGCCAATATAGAATTCAGTGATTTCATCCATTGGAGCGTTTGCATCCTGATTACTTGCTACAAGCTGACCGTTGTGATATATGTACATTGTGTTTTCTTGATAATCCTTTACGAATGCATAGTGGTTCCATCTGCCTGCATAATCCTCAGGTTTTGGCTCACTCCAAATTATTGAAGCATTCTCATCTGCATCATTACCAGAGTGAAAGTATACAGCAGGTCCAATTTCAAAAATTGGGGGTGGGGGAGTTGGACAACAGCAGTAAAAATTGTCGTTATTGCTGAATATCGACTCCCAGTTTTCAGTTGGTGGATGTTGTCTGTCACCTTTTAGCCATACGCAAATTGTCACCTTCTCGTCGATATAATCAAAAACTTCGTATGGTACATTAACATTCGTTTGATTTCCGAAGCTCAGATTAATACAGCCGTTACCATCGGAGCCGCCGGTAGTATCCCATGTATCGCCTGCGACGTTGTGTACTGTTGCATTGAAGTTTCTCATTTCTTCGGTCGCAGTGGTTCCGCTGTATTCATCGAACTTGTACCAGACAAGAGGTTCGTTCGGCTGTGCTATTTCATCAATCTCAATTATCTCGTCGCCGAAGAGCCATTGGGTTGCCATCATTTCAAGGTCTTCAATACCTACAATACAGTCACCACTTATATCGGCTATAGGTTTATATTCGAACAGGCATCGGCTCGGATATAGTAGGATATTATCAATGTAAACTATACCTTGGCCGCCCGGCAGAGCACCGGCAGGATTGCCTCTGACTCCGAAGCCGATATAGATGAACCTGATATGCCCTAAGTCGACGGTTTGGGGATTATTAAAGTCCTTCAGCGCTATACTCCAC
>CAZUTR010000078.1:0-1189 GCA_964623545.1 uncultured Pirellulales bacterium
ACGCAGCACCGTATTAACGACCCCCTCCCAGACTTCACAATTACTATAATTAAAGGAATTCACATAGCTCAAAAATAACTCAAAAGGAATTTCTTGAAATATTTTAGTGTACGCCTCTTTCAAAATGAGTTGATTATTAGCTAAGATACGGAAACCTATTCTCCGTTTTTCAAGTTCTGAAATCTCTATTGAGTATTTTTTAACAGCTTCCTCGACATAGTTGTCTCGTAATTCAAATTCTTCCCAAAAATTCCAGTTTTGCTTTGTTAATCCTGAGAAATGCATCCACTCTGAATTTTCTTTCGGATGAACCGTCCCCATACTGCACGCGTCTTTATAGGTCCAGATAGACCATGAGATACCATATTTTTTATAAATCTCGAGAATATCCTTTAGCATACTTTCCTGTTGGGCTCTGTCACCATGACTATACAAGGCGCCGGTTTCTCCACACCATACGGGACATTTCAGCCTTTCAAATATGTCTTTTAAAGAAATATTTTCAAAAAGGGTATGTTCAATTCTTTCTTTTTGATTTTGCTTTGTATATAAACGTTGGTATAAAAACGGGTAAAAATGAAAACTACATGCGACATTCGAATCTTCAAATGGTTCGAACAATTCGAATTGACTGGCGTACATATCACCTTCGACAAACAAAAGATGATTCTTATCGACTTTACGAATCTCGCCAATAAGGTCTGTGAAAAATTGGTTTATGATTTTTTTGTCCTGAATCGTTACAACCGGTTCGTTTAATAAATCATAAGCCGCCACCCATCTATTGGATTCGTAGCGCTTCGAAATATATTTCCACAGCGATATAGTTCGCTTGCGAAAATCGGCGTATTCCCAGAACAGACTCTCTCCTATCGCATTATCAGAATGCCAATCCGGATTTTGCCCGCCCGCGGCGGCATGAAGGTCTAAAATGGCATAGAGCTCATATTGCTCACATAGTTCTAATATTCGGTCAATTTCTTTAAATCCCTCTTCCATGTACGAATACGGTTTTTGGTCATTTTCAAAAAGTCTGTAATTAAAAGGTATTCTGAGTGTGTTAATTCCAAGCCCCTTTAAGAATTTAAAATCATTCTCATCAATCATCGATTTATAAAATTTCTGCCAAAATTTATCGGCTTTATTTTTTCCATATGTGTCAGCAATTGCAGTTCGTATTTGCGAATCC
>CAZUTR010000078.1:1199-9542 GCA_964623545.1 uncultured Pirellulales bacterium
AATCCGTGCCAGGAATACCGAGCATAAAATGTTCGAGATTTAACCAGGTACCGATACCATAACCACGCAGGATTATTTTCTCTCCATCCAGGTAAAAGTCTCTGTCCTTTACTCTCAAAAAACCATTGTTCATTTTAATTCCTGCTCTTTCACAAGTGGTTATTTGTCTTAATGGGCTAATACCGTTTATACTGTTTCATATAACACCCTAAATGCCGTTTCGAGTGCCGTATAAGAGGTCTGTGAGAAAAGCATTGCCCGGTTCCCACCGACCTTCGACATTATCAAATAAACTGCCTTGGCGAAAAAGTCAACTGATTTTGGCCGCAAGCAAGTTTACAATTTAAAAAGTTGATGCTATTATGAGCTGCCGTTGACTTAGTTTTTTGAATTTTGGCGGCTTAAGGAAAGGAGAAGTTATGAAAGTAATTCGCAATATTGGTTCGCTGGCATTTGTACTGGGGCTTTTCGTTACAGTCTTTGCCGGCGTACCGTGGCACGTGCTCGTTGCCGATGACCCGGTTGTGCCCTGGTGGTTGCGGATAGCAATCTTTTGCCTTCTGGGCGGTATCCTTGTTGTACTGCTGACACTGGCTCTCGAGCAAAAGATAACCAAAACATCGGCAGAGCAGCTTCTGCCTGCTGAAACTCAATCCAGGGTTGTGCTGTTGAATTCCGCGGAAGTACCCACACGCCAGACTCGCGAGATCCTTGGACTCGTCCAGGGCCATACGGTATTTGCTATCTGGCTTGGCAAGGACCTCTCTGCCATAGTTCGGTTAATCCTTGGTGGTGAATTGACTGAATACACGGAAATGATGGGAATGGCTCGGACAGCAGCTACTAACAGGATGGTTGCCCAGGCGGAAAAGATGGGAGCCGATGCGATAATTAATGTTCGCTACATGACTACCAGTGTCATCGGCAGTGCCGCCGAACTGTTAGTTTACGGAACAGCGGTCAAACTCAGTTAATAGCTCGCTTCGTGAGATTGTTCGACATGCTGTAATATGAGTGCATCGAATAATCTGGCTTTCCGCAACAATAGCTGTTAGAATGTTAGATGGGATGGCTTACAGCTATTACCCTCAAATAATTATTATATGTTTTTCGAATCTTTGTATATCTAACAAGAGGCGAAATTATGCAATACAGAGAGTTGGGACGCACAGGCTGGAAAGTTTCTTCCGTCAGCTTTGGTGCCTGGGCAATCGGCGGCACATGGGGGCCCGTCGAAGATAAAGAATCGCTGGCCGCGTTACACCGGGCAATAGAGCTTGGCGTCAACTTCTTTGACACCGCCGATGTCTATGGCGATGGTCACAGTGAACGTCTGCTCGCACAGCTCCGCCGCGAAAACAGTGAAACCATTTACATCGCCACTAAGGCTGGCCGGCGGTTAAATCCACACACCGCGGAAGGCTACAATCGCAAAAACCTTACGGCCTTCGTCGAACGCAGTCTCAAAAACCTGGATACCCAGGCACTCGACTTGCTCCAGTTGCATTGTCCACCTATCGATGTCTACTACATGCCGGAAGTCTTTGGAGTGCTTGATGACCTCGTCGAAGCGGGTAAAATCCGCTATTATGGTGTCAGTGTCGAAAAGGTCGAGGATGCCCTCAAGGCGATAGAATATCCCAATGTTCAATCAGTGCAAATCATCTTTAATATGTTTCGCCACCGACCCGCTGAGCTTTTATTTGAGCAGGCACAAAAACGTAAAGTAGGCATTCTTGCCCGCGTGCCGCTGGCCTCTGGGATGCTCACGGGAAAACTCAAACCAGATACTACTTTCGCACCTGACGACCATCGAGCATTTAACCGCAATGGCGAGGCATTCGATAAGGGCGAAACTTTCTCCGGCGTTGATTACAATGTCGGCTTGCAGGCCGTTGACCAATTAAAGGATATCTGTCCGGCGGAGATGACTATGGTGCAGTTTGCCCTGCGCTGGATTCTGATGTTCGATGCTGTAACTTGTGCCATTCCCGGTGCGAAGCGGCCGTCGCAGGTCGAGCAGAACTGCGCTGCCGCGGATTTGCCCTCTCTCTCTGACGAAACTATGGCCAAGATACGTAAAATCTACGATAGCAACATCCGCGAACTGGTACACCATTACTGGTAAACTCCCCCCGGAAGCCGCAAACGGGCCCGCGCCTTTGCAATAATAATGGCGCTCGCAGCTACAGCATTATGGCTCTGCATCTACTCGTCGATAACTTACAAAAGCTACGTTTTTACTATCGGGAGACCAGGAAGGTACATTGATTGTACCCTGTCCGCCGAACAATTTAGTTAATATCCGTGGTTTGCCATCAGTCGGCATAATTCGAAGCAACACATCTTTGTTGGCAGGATGTCCCTCTACACTTTTATCGTAGGAAAGAAAAACAATCCATTTGCCATCGGGAGAGGGATGGGCAAACCAGTCGGCATATTCCTCATCAAAAGTAATCTGAGTTTGGTTCTTGCCGTCCACATCCATCCTCCAGATTCGCATTATACCTGTGCGCGACGAATTGAAGTAAATGTATCGGCCGTCGTGAGAATATTCCGGGCCGTCATCCAGCCCATCTGCATCGGTCAAACGTACCTCTTGGCCGCCCTCGACAGGTATTACATAAATATCGAATTTACCATGCCTTTCGGCGCAGTAAGCCAAAGTCTTGCCGTCCGGCGACCAGCCGTGCCAATAGGATGGTCCAAGTTCGGTTACCTGCCGGGGTGTTCCTCCCTCGCTGGGAAGTACGTAAATAAGTGACTTGCCTTTGTGATGATGGCTTATCGCTATCTGTTTGCCGTCGGGTGAAAAACCATGGTCGTTATTGCAGTGAACCGCAAAATCCGTATTTAGCTGCTTTGGTTCTCTGCCCTCTACACCGATTGTATATAACTTTCCATCGCTGTTAAACAGCAGATATTGTCCATCTCGTGACCAGTTCGGTGCCTCGAAGTGGTTATAAGAAGAATATATTACCTTTCTGGCGCCGGTATCTATATCAATAATTTCTAAATTGCTTTCCAATAGTCACTGTTTTCCGCTGGATGTCCCTTTTTGCTTCATCTTTACATTTGTGAAGATAGCTGTTTCAGAGACTGTATTATCATGCGAACAGACTACCAGCCCTACATATACCGGGTCGGTCAACGCCAGTTCATAATCTCCTACAGTTTCAAAACTCTTTCCGTTGTCTGATACGTATGCAGTAAATACATCTCCCTCTCGTATCAGCTTTAAAGTGGCGGGTGCTGGTATGGCGGACTGGATTTCATCGGTCAACGCGCCTTGTGTTGAACGATATTGCAGTGATATCAAGCCGTTACCATGCGCCACCGCATCGACATAAGCGCTGTCCGGCTCTAAATCCTGACGTATCATCCAGCCGGCCTTACGATGTTCATTACCCTCTTCTGCAACCCAGGAAATATCTGTTACTAACTTCAAATCTCCTGAAACCTTTTTCCACGCGTAACAAAACGCGTCCACATCATCCCATATATTCGCACCGCTGCCGGTAATTTGATATTCGGTGGACTTTGAGTCATATTTCACCACTCCGGGAAAATTAACGTCACCGACATCTGTTTGCTTTTCAAAAATTCCATAAGGACTCCCACCGGATTGACACCCAACAGAGAAAAAACACATCAAAACTATTAGAATACTGAGTAAAACGTTTTTGCGCAGGTTTCTTCTAATGACAATTACAATACTGTTTTTTGCGATACTGTTCATAATATTCATCCTTTGATTTAAATAAAAACTATCCTAAAAACCTTTCAGGCCCACCGCTGCAGGCCAACCATTCGCGGTGATTATATATGAGCAAAAGCTATATTACAAAACAAAAATTGGATGATTCGTAGCATCCCTTGACAAAGAATACAGCAACAGTTAGAGTGTTGATTTTGAGTGCCGATGATTTTATCTGAAAATCGCAAATAGTCAGATGGACAACCTTTGGAGAATATAAATGTCGCGAAAATCTCATTTTCTTATTCTGATTGTAGTATTACTGCTCTTAGTCCAGTCATCTTGGGCGAAAGTAAAAAGTGTGATTTTGATGATTGGCGATGGAATGGGCTTCGAGCAGGTCAAGGCAGCATCTCTATATGCATACGGACAGGAAAAAAGTCTGTCTTTTGAAAAGTATTACCAGGGTGAAATGATGACACACCCGGCAGACTCGAATAGTATTACTGATTCTGCGGCGGCGGGCACAGCAATGGCGACCGGCCAAAAGGTCAGAAACCAGGTTATCAGCTTCAAATCAGGCCAACCAATACCGACGGTTCTGGAGCTTCTGCAAAAGCAGGGCAAAGCAACAGGACTTATAACCACAAAGCATTTAACAGACGCCACGCCGGCGGCGTTTGCGGCACATGTGAAAAACCGATACGGGTACATCAATCGCATTGCCGATGATTATCTTAGTCGCTCTCGACCAAATATTCTTTTCGGGGCGTACCTCGCAAACGGTAAGGGCGTAACTGATGCAAAGGCGAGCGAAGCCGGTTACAATGTTATCAAAACAAGAAAACAAATGCAGGATATGCAGTTCCCGCCGAACCAGGATTCTTCGCAGAATGTTTTATTAGTGGGTCTATTCTGCCCCGGAGCAATGCCGTGGGAATATGATTACTATAGTCCGCTCAAAGTCATGTTCCCCGAAGATAATAAAAGCAGCTCACTTGATTACGATATCCTGCCGCACTTATCCGAAATGACCGAAGCGGCCCTACGGGCTTTGGAAAGCGACCCGGATGGTTTATTTTTAATGGTCGAAGGTGCCAGAATCGACTCAGCCGGCCATGATAATATTATCGAGCATAATGTGTTCGAGACACTGGAATTCACCAGGGCGTTTGACGTGGTTTTGAATTGGGCGAAGGACAACAATGACACTCTTATTATTGTGACGGCCGACCACGAATGCGGAGGATTGAAGGTCTTGAAAAATCGCGGCAAAGGCTTCATACCCGAGGTGTTCTGGGCTTCGAAGAACCATACAGGAGTCAACGTCCCTGTCTATGCAGCAGGGCAGGGGGCCGAAGAATTTGTCGGAGTCATTGATAATACGGATATTTTTAATATCATTATGAAACTTACAAAAAAATAGCCGGCAGTTTTTTCTTTTTCATATTTTTCGAATAGTAAAAAAAGGAGCTAATAAAATGAAGAAATTCTCGTTTTTACTGATTTTGTTTTTTTCTGTTCCTGTCTGTGCCCAGAAATTCGAAGGTTTGGCACCGACACCACCTATGGGTTGGAATACCTGGAACACCTTTGGAACAAAAATTAATGAAAAGCTGATTAAAGAAACGGCAGAGGCCATGATTGCAAGTGGAATGCGGGACGCAGGCTACAAGTATATTGTGCTCGATGATGCGTGGATGACCAGAAAAAGAGACCCTAACGGGAATCTCATCGCCGACCCGAGAAAATTCCCGAGCGGAATGAAAGCACTGGGAGATTTCCTTCACGAGAAAGGCTTCAAATTCGGAATCTATAACTGTGCTGGCACAAAAACCTGTGCCGGCTATCCCGGTGGACGAGGACATGAATACCAGGATGCACGAACTTACGCCTCGTGGGGTGTCGATTATCTGAAGTACGATTGGTGCAATCACGGCACAGCCGACCCTCAGGAAACTTATAAAACAATGCGAGATGCCCTGCATGCCGCGGGAAGACCCGTTGTTTTTAGTCTTTGTGAATGGGGCAATAACAAACCGTGGGAGTGGGCACAGGATGTCGGCCATTTGTGGAGAACAACGGGTGACATCTCCGACTGCTGGGACTGTAAAAAGAAGTATTCCATGGGTTTCAAAATCATCCTCGATTCTCAGGCAGGTCTGGAAGAATATGCTGGCCCCGACCATTGGAACGACCCCGACATGATGGAAGTCGGTAATAGGGGCCTCACCTTGGCCGAGTCTCGCGCGCATTTCAGTTTGTGGTGCATACTGGCTGCGCCTTTGATGGCCGGCAACGACGTCAGAAAAATGTCCGATGAGGTCAGGGACATTCTCACCGATAAGGAAGTAATTGCCATCGACCAGGACCCGCTTGGCAGGCAGGGTTACCGCTTCATGGAGCATCCGGGAAAAGAAATATGGGTCAAGGAGCTTTCAGACGGTGGCTGGGCGGTATGCTTTCTCAATACCGGTGACGATGTTCTGACAATGAGGATTAATTGGTTGCACCTTTCTTTCCTAAGCGGTACTTATGAAATTCGCGATTTATGGCAGAAGAAGGACATCGGCACTACTAAAAACAATTTTACCGCTGACATTGCCTCACATGATGTGCTTCTCTTCAAGTTAACTCCGGTCAAATAGAATTCCTTTAGGCAGTGCTGCCATAGTGCGCACCATGATAAAGAAAGATTATAAAATGCAGTTTAAGGAGTTAAACAAAATGAAAAGAATTACTTTCTTGTTGATTTTGTGTTTGCCACTTTCTCTTTACGCCCAAAAATTCAAAGGACTGTCGCCGACTCCGCCTATGGGCTGGAACAGTTGGAATACCTTCGCAACGAATATAGATGAAACGCTTGTTAAAGAAATGGCCGAAGCCCTCATATCGAGTGGTATGCAGGCCGCTGGCTACAATTATATCGTCCTCGACGATGGCTGGGAAACGATGACCAGGGACAAAGATGGCGACCTCGTTCCCGACCCGAATAAATTTCCCAGCGGTATGAAAGCCTTGGGCGATTATCTTCACGAAAAAGGATTCAAGTTCGGCATTCACAACTGTGCTGGCAATACAACGTGCTCGGGCTATCCCGGCGGACGAGGCCACGAGTTTCAGGATGCCAGGGCTTACGCCTCGTGGGGTGTCGATTATCTGAAGTATGACTGGTGCGATCACGGTACAGCCAGCGCCAAAGAGACTTTCAAAACAATGGGTGATGCGCTGTTCGCCGCCGGCAGGCCGATTGTCTTCAACATTTGTGAATGGGGTAGTAACGAACCATGGAAGTGGGGAAAGGACATTGGCCATCTCTGGCGTACAACAGGTGACATCACCGATTGCTTCGACTGCCAGGAAGTCTATTCTCTGGGATGGAAGTATATTTTAGCAAGCCAGGCAGGTCTGGAAAAGTATGCTGGTCCCGACGGCTGGAACGACCCTGACATGCTCGAAGTCGGCAATGAAGGTCTCACTTTAGCCGAATCACGTGCGCACTTTACTTTGTGGTGTATCATCGCTGCTCCTTTGATGGCGGGTAACGATATCAGAAAAATGTCCGATGAGGTTAGGGACATTCTAACTAATAAGGAGGTAATTATTATTGACCAGGACCCCCTCGGAAAACAGGGTTACAGATTCAAGGTAGAAGATGGAAAGGAAATCTGGGTCAAGGAGCTTTCGGATGGCCGGTGGGCAATATGCATCTTTAATTCCGGTGACAGTACTGCTGAAATTGCACTGAAATGGGATGACCTGCCGTTCCTCGAAGGTAAATTCAAAATTCGAGACCTGTGGCAGAAAAAGGACATAGGCAAAACAAAAAAAGATTTCAAAGCCCAAATCCCATCGCACGATGTCATTATGCTTAAGTTAACGCCGACTAAAAAAGGAGAAAAGTAAATCTATAGTAATGGATGAACACATACCATGCGACTATATCTGATAAATCCGTCAAATCCGCTTGTCAGCATCGTCAATGTCAAGGAGAGCCGCTGGAACCGTTACCGGGTGTGGAAACCGCTCAGTCTTATGGTTCTCGCGGGCCTGACTCCGCCGGACTGGGAAATCTCGATAGTGGACGAGAACCTCGGTGTGCCGGACTATGCAGCGATGCCTCGCCCGGACCTCGTGGGCATCACCGCCTTCACCTCGCAGGCGAACCGCGCCTATGAAGTGGCCGCTCACTTCCGCAATCTGGGTGTACCCATCGTCATGGGAGGCATCCATGCAACCATGTGCATGGACGAGGCCATGGAGCGTGTGGACTCGGTCGTCACGGGGGAAGCCGAGAGTATCTGGCCGCAGGTCCTCGCCGACGCTCGGCATGGCAGTCTGAAACACAGGTATGATGGAGGGCTTGCCGAGATGAACGATGTCCCGCTCGCACGCCATGATTTGCTGACTGCGGGGTATGCCCTCGGAGCCATTCAGACCACACGTGGCTGCCCATTGAACTGCAGCTTCTGCAGCGTGACTGCGTTTAACGGAGCCCGATACCGGCAACGCCCCGTTGCGGATGTCGTGCGGGAATTCCAGTCGATTCGTGAGAAACGTGTTCTGGTGGTGGACGACAACCTCATTGGCACGCGAGCTGAACACATCGCCCGCGCCAAGGACATGTTCCGCGCTATGGCACAGGC
>CAZUTR010000079.1:0-9479 GCA_964623545.1 uncultured Pirellulales bacterium
GCGGTTTTGGCGGCGCTTGGCTCGGTAGTACAAAATAAAACGGCCGAGGGATTCGCCGGGGCAAGATTGCACGGCGGATGTCAGGTCGTCGACCAGTTAGAGCAGCTCGCCATCAATAGGGCCAAACAGGTATTCAAGGCACAATACGCAATCGTCCAGCCACACTCTGGTACAACCGCCAATCTGATTATCCTGACCGCCCTGTTGGAAGCCGGTGATAAGATATTGAGTATGGGGCTGGACCAGGGAGGGCACTATTCGCACGGCTCTGCTGTTTCGTTTACCGGTAAATTCTTCGATATAGAAAATTATCACGTTGATAAGAAAAGTTTTCTGCTGGATTACGACGCTGTCAGAAAGCAAGCTCTGAGGTTCAGGCCGAAGCTGATAATATGCGGTGCCAGCGCCTATACCAGAACAATAAATTTCAAAACATTCAGGCAAATAGCCGATGAGGTTGGTGCATATCTTCTGGCTGACATCTCACACATATCAGGTCTGGTGACGGCAGGTGCTCATCCGTCCCCTGTCGATTACGCACATTTTACGACAACAAGCACTTATAAGCCGGGCGGGCCGCGGGGCGGACTAATTGTGATGGGAAATGACTTCAACAAAGTTGTAAACATCTCCGGAGAACAACTGCCTCTGTGGAAACACATCGAAAAGGCGACCTTTCCTGGAGTACAGGGAACGCCCTATCTGAATCACATAGCAGCCAAGGCGGTCTTCTTTAAAGAAATGCTTTCAGAAGAGTACAGGGCCAGACAGTTTAAAATAATAGAAAACGCAAAGAGATTAGCAAATAATCTGATAGATTCGGGATTTGATGTTTTAACCGGAGGAACGGACAACCATATGATTCTGGTAAATGTAAGTAATTTTCGCAATGGCCTAACAGGTTTTACAGCACAAAAGTGTCTTGAGCAGTGCAATATAATCATCGACAGGATTATGCTACCTTATGATAAAACAAGTATAAACATTACTAACGGTATACGGCTGGGCACACCTATTGTCACAAAAAGAGCGATGGGGCCGGAACAAATAGATGCCATATCCGAACTGATAGATGCCGTGCTGAGGAACGTAAAAATAATAAATGATACCGAATATCACTTAGAGGAATCTTTTAAAGAACAAATCAGAGACAAAGTCAAAGATTTATGCCGCAGGTTTCCTACGCATTGAAACCTGAGATGGTGACAATGGACTTTGAATCCTGACTCGCCAATATTCCATGCTACAGAAAATAAAGCAAGAGCTCAAGTTAGGCAAAACTCTGCTACAATTTGGCTTTCTAAAAGCCACCGGCAGAGCTTTAGGTATGATAGCACCGCTGGTTATTGCCAAGTTCTTTACCAAGGAATTATTCGGCAGTTTCTCCCTTGCGGAAATGATAGTTTTCTTTTTCACCACGCTTCTAATCACCTCTGCTCAGACACCTTTTATTGTTTTTGCAAATCAGGAAAAAATAAAGACAGGAAAAATCAACAAATCCTTCTCAATCCAATGCGCATTTCTGACAATCAGCATAGTTGCATTTCTCATTTTGAACTTTGCCTTTAGCAACACTATATTGAAATTTACTAAAATCCAGCGCAACGACTTGTTCTTTATGTCTTTCGCCTTTATCGGCATTGCGGTAAAGTCGTTCTTTTGCAATCTGTTTATGGCTTTAGGCCAAAGGTTAAAAAATGCCCTTGCCGAACTGGTTTTTGGCGGCATTATCGTTTCATTAGTTATTGCACTGTCGCTGGCAGGGAAACTAACCCTGCAGACAGTGTTTCTGACTTATTTCGTGTCAGCGTTTGTCGTAGTCGCCGTCTTCATAAAGACTATTAATTTCAATCTTCTACTACCTCTCGATTTTGACCTGGGACATTTCAAGGAAATATTTAATTTTACCAAATGGCTAATGCTTGGAACGACGGCTGTCTATTTTATCAACTGGGGTGACAATCTTGTTTTAAGGCCGTTTGTGCCGATGGGAGATATCGGAGCTTACAACTTAGGGTACAAATTCTTCAAAGGAATAACAACGTTGACCTTCGTGGTAAATGCGTATTTCCTGCCCTTTGTCAGTCAAAACATTGGAGACAGCTCCAAAGTAAGAAACTACCTGTTTAACAAACGACCAAAGATACTCCTTCTTGGCCTAGTTTTTATCGGTTTGCTTTTTGTTGCCGCTCCTTTTGTTTTTAAGCTTGCTTATGGTGATATTTATCGAGATTCTGTAGTAGTGTTAAGAATCCTACTCATCGGTTCTGTCTTAGCTTTCTATAATTCCCTTTATGGCCCTATTATCGGTGCGTTAAAAGAATACAAGTTCCAGCAGATAACCAATGTTATGCAGATTCTCCTCAACGTTCTCTTGAACTTGCTCTTGGTCCCTAAGATGGGTATAATAGGAGCGGCCGTGGCTACAGTCTCAGCTTATCTGTGCCGTTCTATTACAATTGAATTTTATTTCAGGATTAAACTGAAGAAGTTGTTAAAGATATGATTTGCGCTGTCATTGCTCCTATGCTTGTACACCACAGGTAGCGATGAATTGCATACGGTGCGTTCCGATTGCTCACGTGTTGAGGCAAAGGCGTGTCTTAATTTCCGTCCATTATCAAAGTAATGTTTATTGAAATAATTGGAGCAATTATAGCAAATGATATTTGAATTAGTTGCGGACTGTAAGCAGTAGTTTGTCCGCACCAAAATTTAATAGAGTTTAACGAATATGATAAGCATATTGTCCGGTAACAAGATAATCGATGTGCTGATACATGTAATGTCTGCCTATATATATGACCTGTTTTTAATGAAATAGAAGCCTCCGGAACTTTCACGGATGCGTAAGAAAGATATCCACATACAAAACCCTTGTTTTAAGTACGAACCCCTGATATTATATTCCGGGGATGAGAAAATCAGATACCAAGCCAGTTCAGGTGGTGTTGTATCCTCCATAATAAAATACCTGTTTGAAAAAGAGGTAATACAAAACACAATAAGCTATGAGTTTAACAAGTATGCTCTGTTCAGGCCTAAACTTATAAAATCTTACAAAGAATATCAAATGGTTGGTTCTATATATCATGACGTCGGGCTGATAAGATTTATAAAAGATAACGCTACGAATATAAATGGCAGAATATTAGTCGTGTGTCTCCCCTGCCAGGTAAAAGGAATCAGAAAAATTTTAGAACAGGGTGGGATAGAGTCTATTATCATCGCGTTGACATGCTCGGCTCAAATGTCAAAAGAAGCGTCCTCGTTTTTACTCAAAAAGTTCAATATAAATCCGAATGATATAGAGTTTTTTAGATATAGAGGAAATGGCTGGCCCTCTGGCGTCCAGATAAAAACTGCGACAAAAGAATACTTCTTTGATAATACCAAATCGATCTGGACGCATATCTTCAACTCTCACCTGTTTACTCTAAAAAGGTGTTTCTCCTGCACAGATACATTCGGATTGGAGGCGGATATATCTGTTGCTGACCCATGGCTCAAAAAATACGTTGAAACAGACCAGATAGGAACTACTCTGGTTTTAAGGCACACAAACGCAGGTGACGAGTTGATTCAGGAGTCTTTACAGTCCGGGGCTTTGAAATTAAAAGAAAGTATATCGCCTCACCAAGCAATAAAGTCTCAGGAATGGACCCTCAAAAAAAAATATATATTCAGAAAATACAAAGCATTGCTAAATCCCGTCTTAAAGGCAGTACGAAGTCAGGCGTATATCTCTTTCATATCACCATCCTTCTTAATAAGGGTCCACACCAAAATTTTTAACAAAGTCATCAGCATCTTGCTTAAGTTGGAGAGGATAAAATGAAACTTCTCATCATAAATCAAAACCCTGGAAATCGCGGAGATGAAGCTGCCGGCAAAGCACTACTGCGAGCACTGGGTGAAATACGCAATATCCAGCAAATAGATATTTTGTACAAAACAGTAAATACCCTTGAAGATGAAAAGTTAACTATTGTGACGGAACAAGACGTAAAACATCATCCCTCAGTAATTCCATCTTTTTTTGATAAGGCTTTAATCATACTCTCATTCTTCTTACCTCTCTCGTTAGTGAGAGTACTTTTGAAAATATCGCCCTTGAAGCGACAGTACAAACTTATAGAAGATGCCGATGTGATCGTCAGTGCTTCTGGCGGAGTAAATATAGGTCCTTATAAGGATTGGGGATATTTATGGAGGCTATATATTTCGTTGAAGTTGAACAAACCTCTTGCGGTTTATTCGATTTCTTTCGGTCCCATTCCGAATAACAAGTTATATAAATCCGTATCTTTATATGTTTTAAGAAAAGTTGGATTTTTATCATTGAGAGACGAGCAAAGCCAGGCATATGCGAAGGAGTACGACATAAAGCATATCCCTTCGATAGACACTGCATTTCTCGACAGTAAGTTTTCAAAAGAACTTCCTGTTGAACTCAACGGTATAAAACAGAGAAAATATGTTGTTGTGGTACCGAACGCGCTTTATCTATGGCACCCATATTACAAGAACATCAATACGGAAAGTTTAGATAAGATTTACCTGGAAATTATTAATTTTTTCACAAATAAAGGAATTCGTGTCATACTGCTGCCTCAGCTTTTCGGCAGTCAGAATGACAGTAAGTATTTTATTAAACTGTGCAAAAATCTGCCAAATAACCAAGATGTTGAACTTGTTTCTGATAATTATAGCTGTGATATACAACAGAGCATTATTAACAATGCCGAATTTTTAGTAGGTGCCAGATATCACTCTATCGTCTTTGCCATAAGAGGGGAAATACCGTTTATTGCACTATCATACGAACATAAAATGGAGTATATGTTGTCTTCCTTGTCCTTAGATAAATATGCGGTGGTTTTAGAAGGAAATCTACTTCAGGGCTCTTCCAGTCAAATTGTAAAGAAAATCGAAGACAGTTTCGCTAACAGAGAAATGATAAAGCAAGAACTATCTCTTGCCAATAAGAAGTCTAAGAATATCGCAAGAAAAACCTTTTTATCTCTCAAAGCTTTTCTTGAGGATATTGTATGATACTACTGAAAGCAGACACAGCAATCCTTAAAGCCAATGGTTGAAAGGATATTATTCAATGGCTGTAAAGTGCAGCGTTGTTATACCGGCCTTTAACGCTGGCGGATTCATTAAGAGAACGATAGATAGTGTTTTAGCACAAGCGTATTCGGATTATGAAGTTATTTTAGTCGATGACGGCTCTACTGACGATACAGCCCAAGTGGTTAAAAGTTACGGCTCTAAAGTCCGCTACATTTATCAACAGAATGCAGGTGACGGCCCGGCAAGAAACACGGGCATTGCTGCAGCTAAAGGTCAATGGATAGCTTTTCTCGACCATGATGATGAATGGCTTCCTGAGAAACTGCAGCTTCAGATGGAATTGCTGAATAAGCATCCTGACCTGCGATGGTGTGCAACTAATTTCTACAAGCAATCCGATACCCGCAGAGCAGTCGCAGTCAATCCTACCGCTATAAGTAAAGGTTTAGGCAACAGCGACTATTTTGATAACTTTTTTACAGCTGTTTCCGAAAAAAGATGCAAATTTATGACATCTACTATGTTGATTCACAGAGAAGTATTTGAACAGGCAGGTGTTTTTGATTCCTGTTGGCTTCGTGGTGCAGATAGTGATATGTGGTGGCGAATTGCCTATCGGTATCCGGCGATTGGCTACTTGCCCCAGCAGTTAGCTGTTCTGTATATTAACCTTCAAGACACAACTTCGACAAAACTCCATATGGCAACCAAGCGTGGGAGGGATGCCCGGAAATTGATAACACGTCACTTAGTATTGGCTAAAGAACAAGGAATGCTTGAGGAATTTAGGCCGATGGCGAAAAAGATTTTGCGAAGCAGTTTAATGACAACAGTATACCGCGGCTTCAAGGACGACGCTCGCATGATTGTGAAACAATTTTCCGAGTTTTTCCCATGGTACTGGCGAGCTGGAACATATACATTGACCATATTTCCAAAAGTTACTTCCAGTATACTTCGTGGTCTTGCATACGCCAGATACCGCTTAGGATTTGAAAGACAAGTGACACGACGGTGGATTTATCCAAAGAAAGCTAATCAGTCCGATTCCTCTACGCTTTAGCAACTTCGCTGATTGTATAGATGTATTTACCGCTGGCTGTTGGGGGGACTTCGTCGACAAATTTGAACTCGACACGACAATCTTCTCCCATTACCTGCTTTATCTTATCAGTAATAACATCAATGTCATTTTTGTCAGCTTGTTTCTCCAAAGCCACCAGAACCTCTATAAAGTCATACTCTTTTTGAATGACTTTAAACTCCCTCACCCAAGGTTTAAAGAAAAACAAACCCACGAAAAACTGTGAATGAACCACGCCCCCATCCTTTTTGACAAAGTGTGCAAAAACTCTTCCGCTAATCTCTTTCAGTAGGGGAAATCCCCGACCACAGGGACATCGCTGGCTTAGAAAACAGCCCGTGTCGCCAATTTTGTATCGAATCAAAGGCATCGAATAATTCGTAAGATTCGTAATGATTATTTCCCCGACATTTTCACCTTTTACAGCTTCGCCCTCAGAATCAAAAATTTCAAGTTTCTGCAAAGGCGTAAATATGTGCAATCCCTGCTGTTTCTCGCACTCCGAAGCAACAGTCCCGACTTCTCTGGAGCCATACTGATCGAACACCTTGCATCCGAATGTTCTTTCAATGTGTTGACGCATCTCCGGCAATAATTTAGCGGTAGTACATATTATACTTGTCGGTGAATGCACCTTAAGATTTTCCGTCTCTACAAATCGACTCAATCTATACATCGAATCTGTGTATGCCCACACCAGCCGCGGTCTAATCTGATTCCATCGAATAATGTGTCGGTACATATTCTCTTTAGACATCCTGTATGTGTTCAGAAGATGCGTATTAAACAACCATTGTCTCAGTCTTGTTTGCGGTGTATCTTTGCCGGCAAGAATATCTCGCTCCGAACCCCACAATTTTAACTCGGATTCACCAATGTCTTTGCCTGTCCACGAGTTATATAAAAATCTGCCTGCCAGTCCCCAGGCCTGATACTTTTTGTCCTGCAGGAAATCCACCGGCTCGCCTGTGCTGCCTCCTGATGAATTATGGTAAGCTCTGCGCTGTTTATAATCTTTAGAATAAAGATTTCGACCTTCACGCCGGATTATTTCTTTTGTCAGGATGGGTATCTTATTGAAGTTCTCAAGAACGACTTTTTCGTCTTTTATCACATCAGACTGGGACAAAATCTTCCTGTAGTAAGGCACGTTTTTATATGAGTGCAGAAGCAATTGCGACAATTTTTCATCCTGCAATCGCTGAAGCTGCTCAGGTGTATTGTACTCTACTGATTTCAAAAACTTCAGATACTTTAAAATCGGCCTGCCGCTTAGGCTAAAAGCCATATTCAAAATGGGCTTACGCCAGTTAATCATACCTTTACCCCTGTCCCAGCAATTCAGCCGTCACTACGCCTTCCTCCTGTTCAGAGAATACCTCTAAAAGCTTTTTTATACTCCTCTGCAATTTTTTTAACATCGTGATTTTTCTCAGCGTATTTTCTGGAATTTCTGCCAAGTTCGACGTAACGTCGATTCTCGAGCAAAAAACCAAGAGAGTCAACAAGCTTTTCAAAGTTATTACCACACCAAATCCCGCAGTTATATGAATCTAAAAAATTGTCCGGATTTACGTTGAGCGACAGAATCGGCGCCCCACACTTGCAGGCCTGAATGAACGTATTCGCAAAACCCTCCGCCTCACTGGTATTGACAAACACCTTTGCGCGTAAAAAGTATCTGTCAATCTCATCGAACGGCACCAGTTCCACAAACTCAAGATTTGCGACTCGCTTAGCCTGGCTGGCCAGCTCATCATAGTCTTGGTCACCGGTCGCCCGTTGACAAATCATTACAAACCGCTCATTCGGTATCCTTTCAGCAAGCTCAATAAAAAGCTCAGGCCTTTTAAAACCGGCACTTCGTCCAACCCAAAGAATTATACTACGCTCCTGTTCTTCTAATTGCATCATTCGATGACCATTAGGTATTACAATTGATTCCACTCCGGTGCTCTGCCTTAGGTTCTCTGCGTCGGTTTTGTTTTGCACAAAAACCAGTTTAGCTGTTCTGAGGGCCCACTTGAAAATTTTACCTTTTATCGGGTGGAGTTTTAAGTATGTCCCATCACAATGAGTGGAATGTGCCGTGCGGTAAATAAATTTTTTTTTGTGCAAAAAGCAAAAGAAAGCCGTTAAAAACATACCAGTTGAGATAGTCTTTATCATATACATCGCTGTATTTACCCGTCGCATCGCCCGCCAGATTCTAACAGCTCCTGTTAGCGGATTTTTCCTAAAGTCCAAACTTTTGATAA
This sequence comes from uncultured Pirellulales bacterium, assembly GCA_964623545.1. Lineage (GTDB taxonomy): Bacteria > Planctomycetota > Phycisphaerae > Sedimentisphaerales > Anaerobacaceae > CAZUTR01. The sequence continues at coordinate 8,422 of CAZUTR010000079.1, forward strand.
CCCTAACACCCTCGATGGTCTCGATTTCTTTCTGGCCATAGTCAGCGGTTACGAAACTCACTTCAAAATCCCTGTCCTTAGCCAATTCCGTGGCAAGTAAATATAAGTCCACCTCCGCTCCGCCGAAGTACTCTTTTACTTGTGTATTAAATAAGGGATATGCTTTAGGAGCGATAAAACACACGCGTATAGGTTCTTGTTTGTTGCTCGATAACATAAATTGCCCAGCAATACATAATTATTCCCCCAACGAATATATCATCATCCAAGGCAATGTCAATAAAAAGCTGCTGCTACAACAATCTAAGAATAGTTTACTCTTTACACTTTAAGGACAAAAATGTTGATAAGCAGTCAAGATTATAATATGATTTTCCGGTGATATAGGTTCCTGGGAGACTGAGTATGCAGACAAGAAAATTAGGATATACCGATTTGAAGCTAACAACGGTCGGCCTAGGCACCTGGGCGATTGGCGGCCCGTGGCAGTTCGGCTGGGGACCGCAGGACGATGACGAGGCCGTAGCTACGATATTAAAGGCGCTGGAATTAGGAATTAACTGGATAGACACCGCCGCCGTTTACGGATGCGGTCACTCTGAAGAACTCGTCGGAAAAGCACTTAAGCAAACCACAATTAAGCCCATCGTTGCGACAAAATGCAGTCTGCTATGCAACGAAAAGAGAGAAAAAGTAAGCTGTCTAAAACGAGAAAGTATTCGCAAAGAATGTCACGCAAGCTTAAATCGACTTGACATCGAGACAATAGACCTCTATCAAATTCACCGCCCTGAGCCAGATGAGGACATAGAGCAGGCCAGCGAAGAATTGGCCAATCTGCAAAAAGAAGGTAAAATCAGATACGTAGGCGTGTCGAATTTTAGTATCGAACAAATAGAGCGTGTTCGCAAAACCATACCTGTCGCCTCACTCCAGCCGCCGTATAGTATGATTCGCCGCGATGTCGAAGACCAGGTTCTGGAATATTGCGCAAAAAATGATATCGGCATTGTTGCATACAGCCCAATGGCAAGAGGTTTGCTTACCGGTAAGTTCAC
>CAZUTR010000080.1:0-9478 GCA_964623545.1 uncultured Pirellulales bacterium
TCAATCACCCACCCCGATTCGCGGCCATATTCAACATCGGTATCCTTGTATCCCAACAGCGGGTCCCCTGACCCGATTATAACCAGCGAGTCATCCAATAGCCCCACTTTCGTCACATATTCGAAATCATCTGGCAGCAGCTTCACCCCCGCCGCCGTAACTATCAGCTTCATATTAGAAGCCGGAATCATCGCTGTATTCGTATTATGGCTGTAAACCTCTTCACCGCTCCTGGCCTTAACGATATGAATCGAATATTGAACCTTCTTTTGAGATGATTGACTTATGATGCCGCTTATCTGCCCCGCCAAATCAGCTAATGCAACGCCGGCGATGCAGATACTGAATATCAAAACAACCAGTAATTTGCGAGTTCGTCCTTTCATATCGCAACCACTTATTACCAAAAAAAATGGAATAATTCAAGAACGCTTTGTGGTGAATTAATAACCTGCCGATTAACGCCTTTTGCGACGCAGCGCTAATGCACCTAAAGCCAGCAGCGACAGAGCCCCAGGTTCAGGTATGTAGGCCGCCTCCTGTGCCAGCGTTGCAACAGCAGTTCTGACAACATCTGACGCAAAATCATAGTTGTATACAATACCGCTGGGATTGAAGGGGTTATTGGCTAAACCGTCGCTGGCGTCTCCGGATTGGTGATAGTACGCATTACTGCCGTTCCATATTTCGTAAGGTGTGTTCTCTATGGCCATGAAGGCGGGTAAATCCGCTGCGATAAAAGGTTCATGGTCACTGGCACCCCAGAAAGATGTATCGGGACTACTGGTATCAATGCTCAGTGACGGCACATACATTTGAGCTGCGTTGATAAATATATTGGCCCAGTTGAGGCAAAGTGCGGTATTTCTGGTTGTAATATCGAGGTCCTCCGGCTCAGCCGGGTAATTATCCCAGCCGGGCCGTATTATCATATCGAAATTTATCATGCCGGCTATATCCTCGTCATTGGCCAAAACCTGATTATTAACGTAGTCACTGCTGCCCAGCAATCCGTCCTCTTCAGCGTTAAAACTGATGAAGCGAATTGTGCTTTCGAAGCTGTATTGGCTCAGCACCCTTGCTGCTTCGAGCACTCCTGCTGCTCCTGAGGCGTTGTCATCGCCGCCGGGACGCTCACCGCTGCCGTAAGTGTCGTAATGTCCACCGATAATATAAATCTTCTCAGGCGTCACCGTCCCCGTCAATTCACCTACCACGTTGTTGTACGTCCCCTGACAGCTGACGTCCAGCCCCATCCCTGAAAACGTATCGTAAAGATACAGTGCCGCCTCCTGGTTTCCCAGACTTCCTCCGCCGGCCCAGCCGTCACGGTTGCGATACCCCTGATTGAAACTCGGCTCATAAAGTCCAAGACCGCAATTCTCAACAGCTGAGTGAAAGCTCTGATATTCACTTACTGACACTTGGCCGACAATGCTCTCAATCGTTACGATAGAAGCTGACGCGGTACAACAAAAGCTAAGCGATATAAGTAGAAATATCAAACCCCCTGCCCAAATCTTAAGATTGCCTGCCTTACTCATTTCTTTTCACACACTCCTAAACGACCAATTAAAACACGAAAATTAATTATAACACATTCAGAACTTTATTTCAAGCTAAAAAGATTGTGTTAAAGATGTGGTAATAGCCGCCCTTGGCTCTACTACCTGCTCATAACTTTGCCGGTTCAAATACTCTTTCAGCACACCTTTAGTCCAGCCGCTCGGAATCGTTAGAGCAAAGACAACCAACCCAGCGAAAATAACTCTTCTGCAAACAAATGCGGTTTTACTCGACCAGACTTCTTTGCTTGCTCTTACTGCTTTCCTCGGTTCTTCATCGCCGTCCTGCTCCTGTTCCATAGCTCCCGCCCCACTGCGTCGTGAAGACCACACATAAAATATTACACCGCTGGCCGCCATTAACAGGTTGAAATATTGGCCTCTGCCTATACCCAGGAACTCCGCACCATATTCTCGAAAATAATCAGTAAAAATTCGCAGAAAACCATACCAAAACAGAAAGTGTGCCAGCAGTTTACCCTCCCCATAGCGACTCTTCCTCCTCACAGCAAGCAATATCGGTATAAGAGCGAAATTCTTCGCAGACTCATAGAGCGTCACCGGATGCCTCAATCCTTGCACATCCGGAAATTTCACCGCCCACCACACATCCGTCACCGTCCCGCAAATCTGTCCGTTAATGAAGTTACCGATCCGCCCTAATGCCAGCAAAAACGCGCCCGGTATGACCACCAAATCCGCCAAAAGCAGAAACTTCTTCTTTCTCAGCCGCCCAAATATAAAAAACGCAGCAAGCCCCCCTATCAGGACACCGTGAGACGCCATCCCGCCGCGCCAGTAACTGAAAAGCTGCGACAGATGCTCTCTGTAGTACTCCCATTCATAGAAAATAATCTCGAACGCTCGGCCGCAAACCAGAAGACTCAACGCAAATATGATTGAGAACTCGTAAACCTCCTCGAGGTGCCAGCCGATTCTCTCCCGCCTCCATCGCAGCCACAGATGCACCCCCACAAAACCCAGTGAATAGGCGAGACCGTAATAATAAAAACTTACCCCGCCGAACCTCAGCAGAACTGGCTCAATATTATGAACAAAATAGTGACCTACCATTACACACAAGTATATCCAAAATATCACCCAATTTGTCAATATTTATCCCGCATCAATTTTGATAGTATGCCCTTGAGGATATTTACGGTTTGGATTAACCGATACTTATGTATGAGTTAGATTCTTTATTCTCAAAATAGGTGCGTGGTCTTTGCCGCTGCGTACCTATATCGATTTCAAATTCCTGCCAGCCAGTTATCAGCGATTTGGGCTAATGTATCTATATAATAAATCGTCTGCCAACCCTGACCAAGTATCGCTATATCTTTGAAATTTACCTTTCCGTCTCTGTAGAGGTCGCCGGCATAATCCGGTATTACAGGGGCCACACCAACACCGTCATACGTTGTGCGGGTGGGTACGTTACCGGAAAAAGAACTATCATAGTTATCGATGTAAACATCAATGGAAGTGCCTCCGCTCACTTGGTTGCGGCCGATATAAACGCGGTAAAGCTGCACATCGGTGTCAAAAACATTGACGGAACCGAAGAACTGAGATGCCTCGGCATGTTGGGAGGATTGTTTACTAAAGCAGAGCAAATCAGATGATGTCAAGCCGCCCCTTACGCCCCAGTCAAGGTCCGGGTCGCACCAGAAGTATGCGAACACATCGTAGGTCCCATCGGCGAGACCGCTTATTGTGGTTTTTATCGCAGGAGCGTCTTCGGTCCCGGAGTCGCCGGCGGTATAAGTGCTGCCCGCATTTCCGTATCCTGTGTATTCGTGCCACTGGTTATCTGCGGCGCCGGGATTTCCGTCCGGGCCTGTGGGCGTAAAAGGTGAATCGTCTGACTCTTTAGTGTTAATCTCGTCTGCATCAATATAGGTGACTAAACCGAGTGTTTCATTTTCTTCTTCAATTATTCCTACAACTACAAAGTCGTACTGTTCCCGGCCCGGATAGATACCCCTGGTCCAGAAGACCGCCGTGTTATTGGCGTCCCATGGGGGAATAGCAGGACGAATATTATCCTCTGTCGAATCGAAGGTGATTTGTGTCCAGTCCCAGGTCAAACCGTTGTCGCTGGTTACGCCCTTGAAAATCTCATGGTGCTCGAGCGGAAAATCGTTACGTGGGTCAAAGGGTGTTGAGATATAAATCAGGTTGGCGTCGTCGGGGTGTATACAGCCCATACCGATGTAATCCTCTTCAGGGTCATGAAGGCCGGTTCCCATCTTCGCCAGCTCCGTTGAAATCCATTCTAAGCCGTCGAAACGTCCGTAGAAGAAACGGTGGTCCGCAGCACCGGGGTCACCCCCGTATGGCTCTGTACCGTAGCGGGTCTGAAACAAACAAACCGGGAAACCATTTTTGTCGAGCTCCAGCTCATTAGTCCACCCAGTGTGATATTCACCTTCTGCCACCGGCCCGGTGAGCCATACAGGCGTATACTCTTGTATGGTGGGGGCATCCTGGTCGTCAATAGTGTCGATTTCAACTCCGAGAGAGTTGTAGCTCTTGCCGTTCTGGATATAGCCGTGAAAGACGCTGTTGGTGTAGTTACGAGGATGTTGTTCACAGCCGATAAAGTGAATCCGGTCGACGCCATTGGACCTGAACTTGTGATAAAAATTGGAATAAGTCGTGGTTCCTACAATGCCGTTAAGCCTCCCCATATATTGCCATGTCTCGCCCCAGTCGTCCGAGTAAGAGACGCACGGAGTTCGCTCAAATACACGAATAATATTATACAATCGGCCGCTGCCCGTCCCCTCACCCGAGAGATAGTGAACATTGGTGTAACTGCTGGTCATGGAATCAGTCAGACCGCTGATAGTCTCCCAGTTATAGACTTCCTCGTCGCCCCAGCTGTCGCCGTCATACGGATTGGTGGCCAGACGATAGAAGCTATCTTGATCATTGTAATGCATGCAATATATATGCAGATACCTGCCGTCAGGCCGAATCCAGAAGGCGCCCATATTATGATCGTCGCCGCCTCCACCCTCACGCGCAACTACCCGCGTGCGTTTCCCCGTGGCGATATTAAATGTAGTGGTATCCATGTCATTAGTTCTCGTCCCGCCCACGCCACCGAAGCCCGAACCTTGCGCCGCCGTGCTCGTGATAACATTGCCGCCGACAGGGTCGTAAATAATCTTCTCGTCCTGATACCAGCACCACCCGCCGTTATCGTTTATAAGCATCATATTGCCCACTACTCGGTCGGGGGGCTGGAACGGAAATAAAGTCGTAAAACTCCAGTCGTCGCCGGGATATATTGTCCCGTCGTCGTTGGAATCTACCGCCCAGTAATACATTGTTCCAAGTTCAAGGTCACCCGGTGGGTCGTAACTGATTATATAAACGGTATGTTTGGGATTATTATGCGCGATGGGATTGGTTCCGAAATAGACTTCATAGCCAGTGGGCGTATATCCATAAGGGGTGTCCCAGGACAAATCAGTGGAAATTGAAATGTTGTATGCACCGTTGGACGGGTTTGGATTAGTGGCTGGGCCGGGAACTAAAGTCGTAAAACTCCAGTCGTCGCCGGGATATATTGTGCCGTCGTCATTAGAATCGACCGCCCAGTAATACGTTGTTCCATATTCAAGGTCATCAGGCGGCTCGTAACTGTTCGTATAAACCGTATCTTTAGGATTGTAGTGCGCGATGGTATCGGTTCCGAAGCAAACATCATAGCTGGTGGGCGAATATCCTAAAGGAGCGTCCCAGGACAAATCAGTGGAAGTTAAAACATCATCTTCGCCGTTGCCCGGGTCTGGATGAGTGGTCTTATTCGGATCAGGAGGAATTGCCTGAACTACAAAACCAATAATAACCTGACGGTTCGGACCTGAGTGTCCTGCGCTTGGTGTTTCAGCAGCACCGGTCGCGGATTTGTGTCCCGTTACGCCCGTAGCCGTACTGCCAAATGACTGGTCGTTGCCTTCGGTAAAGCTGTATTGTAATGTATATGAGCCGCTCTCGCCGGCAGTGGCGCCGACTATAACCATATCCCCGTTGTTTGTGGCAAGCGCAGAGGTCGCAATTGGATTTGGAGTGCTGCTGGCTGTGCTGTTACGGTCAGAAGCTCCGGTAAGAGCCGTTTGGTCAACATTCTGAAGGAATACACTGGAGTATGCAACGAAGTCCGGCGTGGTGCTCCAGGTGAGCTCGAACGTGTCGTCGGTCGCAGCGGCGATACCGTCCTCGTCGAGGATATATGCCGCAACATATGCACGCCACGTCGTGCCGACTATTTCATCAATGACCGGGTCCATCGGCTGCCCGCCATAAGTCACGGATTCGAGACTTATAGCGCCATCTTCCTCGGCATGTGCTATGAAAATCAAGGCCCGGTCGGCCCCTGCTTGCTTTGCATGAGATGTGCCCGTCTCCCACGTAAGAGGAAGGGGTATTTGGCTAAGCCCAACCCGCGACAGACCTAACACCGTCAAAAATATCAATGCCAATATAATAAAAGACACTTCTCCCTTTTTTTGCTCGTCCACTTCACTTTTCATTTTGTTCCCTTTCTTGTGCTGGCCTGCTTTGCTTCGCGTTTCGCCCCCTTTTTCGTTGGCCTACTTCCCTTCTCACCTTGCCTTCATTCTGCCACTCAATGATTTTACCCGATTTCCCACCAAATTTCAAGAAATTTATTACTCTTTTATCTCGCATCTTGTGCCTTAGGTTTACTTTGAATATGATGATGTGCAAAAAATGCAATGGAAATTATCGTATTCGTTATTAAAGTAGTCATAGTGAACGTTAACGAATTATAATATAAAGGAAAAAGACCGATTAAAGCCAATAAAAGATTATCGCCTACACCTTTCAAGCACGATGCTTCTCGTCCATCGGTTTTTTGCGCATCGGGCGATGGCCCCTACAACAATACGCGAAAAGCCCTCGCACATATTGACCTTTCGCCCTCGCAGAACAAGCGAGTCCTTCTTAAGCCCAACATCGGCCGAAATGTAGAGCCCGAAACAGGCATCACCACGCACCCGCAGGTCGTAGCCGCCGCAATCGACGCCTTCAGAAAAGCCGGCGCCGAGGTCGCCGTTGGCGAAAGCCCAATCACCGGCGTTAAAATGTCCGACGCCTTCGAAAATAGCGGTATCGCAGCCGTTACCGAAAAACGAAATTGCCCTTTGCTCGATATGGACGCACATCGCCCCGTACCGCTCAAGCTCCCCGATGGCGTCGCGATTAAATCTCTCAAGCTCTGCAGGGAGATTGTGAAATACGATATTATCGTTTCGATTCCCGTGACCAAGACGCACATGCACACAGTCGTAACCCTCTCCGTCAAAAACATGAAAGGCTGCTTATGGCGGCGTTCAAAAGTCGACCTTCACATGCTGCCGCAAATCCCCGGCCGCCCGCAAAAGTCCTTGGACATAGCCATCGCCGACATGGCTTCACTCTTGCGTCCTCACCTGACTATTATCGATGGCACAATTGGAATGGAGGGCTTAGGCCCCAGCGCCGGCAACCCTAAACCTTTGGACGTAGTGCTCGTCGGCGTCGATGCCTTCGCGACCGATGCTATCGCATGTGAGCTGATGGGAATATCCGCCCGCAATGTCCCGCATTTATCGATGGGCGCCGAAAGAGGCTATGGCGTAATCGACCTCGATGCAATCCGCGTATCTCCTGAAAACTGGCGGGAGCTAAAGAATCCTTTTGCTCTGCCTCCGGAAAAACTCTCGATTGAATTTTCAGGTTTTACCATCCTCGACCAGCAGTCATGCAGTGCCTGCCAATCGACATTATTAATGTTCCTCAAACGCCACGCAAAGCAAATCCGTGCCAACATACCGGATGATAAGGATATTGTTATCGCTATCGGCAGAGGCCATAAACATTTGCCGGACGGCACTCTCTGCATTGGCAACTGTACCATCAAGCACAAAAACTGCGGCTCATTCATCCCCGGCTGCCCGCCCGTAGCTTCAGAAATCCTCCTCGAATACTTTGCCCCTTAATATTTACCCCATGAGATATGAAATTATCTCTTTGGGTTGTCACCCCCTCAATTTTGCATTTTAATCGTTACTAACTTAAAACTTAGCACTCAAAACTCAAAACTTTACTACCCGCTATCCAACCACTGGCCGTCCCAGTTTTTTTCAGAATTTTCTTGACATTTCTCAATAACTACATATAATTTTTGCTAACCAAGGACGGTGATGTGAAGATTTGGAGGTCTCATTTCGAGCTTTCCCTCACAGAACCACAGAGCCGTGGATGTTTTACAGTCCAGGTTTTTTGAAAGTTTCATCAAAAAATCTGGTTTTGCTGCGAAAAAACGAAACAAATTTAGAAGTAAGTAATTTCGATATGATTGTTAATAAGTTTAAGAGCTCGAAGGGTCTATCGCTAATCGAGGTAACGGTAGCTATGGTCGTTGTCGCTGTAGCTGCATTAGGTGCTATGGGATATCAGTATCATACCGCCAGGCATACTCGAATAGCCCGTTCTCAAATCACTGCTACCAATACTGCGAAACTACTTCTGGATGACTGGAAAAGCACAGGTGGTTCAACCGAGTATGACCCGGCAGAATTGAAACTGGGTTTTGAAAAAGTGTCGGTATCCAGCGATTTCAACTATGGCGGGTCTAAAGGTGCAGCTCTTAATGGAGGTGAATATACTATCACTGTTGATGGTGTACGGATGGAGATTATATTGCAGTGGATGGACCTTCTTCATGATACTACATCAGCAGTTACCATCAGGCAGCTTGCTGTTGTCGTTCAGTATGAAGACAGCCCTCTGCCGCTTATACTAACTACTTATATAAGGCTTGATGCAGCGAGCGGTTAGAGGCGTAAAACACAGAGAGCTTGAAACTGATATGAGTGAGAGCAGGTTTGTTTGTGGTTTGTGTATTTTGTATGCGAGGTGCAAAGTGCGAGATACGAGTAACAAATTACGTTCTGGCTTGTGTTTAGTAGAGTGTATGACTACTTTAACAACGGCCACAATTATTATGATGGCAGTTGGCGTCTTAATGGTAAGTGGTCAGCGAGGATGGCACCGGAGCTACAATTCAACTCAGAAAAAAATAAAACATCAGGCCCAGACTGTTATGTTAACATTTGACAGTATCGGCAAGAAGTCTAATCGCCCCTATTATACAATCTATGATGTAATAGGTAATAAATTTACTCCTGCTGTTCCATTCGGCTCGGAACCAGAGGAGGTTGTTTCAGGTGACGCGGTTGAGTTCAGATATTGGGACCTCGAGCTTGCCGATGATAAGTACTTAGACCCGTCGAATACAGGTACGGCATACGCCCTGTTCTATCTCGATGGTGATAAGTTGAAAGTTGATTATGGTCCATATCCACACGGCGCAGTCCCGACCGGAGGTGGTGCCAGGAATGAGCCGTTTACAACTCATATTCTTGCTGAAAATGTATCCGCCGACCCTAATATCGGGGCATTTAGCCACACAACGCTGAATGGTGTCGGTATGGGGTCTGTAAGAATTAGCGTTACTTTAACCGACCCGGATGACAATGAGCAAATTAAGGTGATGACGACGACATTGTTGCGTAATATATGGCCGAGATAGCCGGAGGAGCCGAATATGCGTTGCACAAAGGATTGTAAACGAGATGTAAGACGAGCTTCAATACTCGTACTGGTAGTTTTCAGCCTTGTTATTTTGATAATTTTGGGGACAGCACTTTTAGCGGTTGCATACGGGGTTAGACATCGTTCAATTATGATAAAAAGTGAAACGGTTGCAACGTTTGCCGCTGAGGCGGGGTATGAAAGAGCGGTTTTCTGGATGAGCCAGCAACCGGATATGTTAAGCGCACTGAAGATGTCCACCCCCGGAATCACTGGCTCGATTAATCTGCCAAACGCAG
>CAZUTR010000081.1:0-9452 GCA_964623545.1 uncultured Pirellulales bacterium
AGGCAGGCACTGGCATTGGAACCGAAAGACCCCAACTTATACTGTCACTTAGGTTATGTCTGTAGCCGAATGGGTGATTATCAGCAAGCGTTATCTCAATATACAAAATCTCTGAATCTTAAGCCCGACTTTGCCACGGCTTATTACAATATGGGAGTTTGCTATAACAAAATGGGCCTAATCGATGACGAAATACAGGCCTACAAAAAAGCATTATCCATTGAACCGAATATGCTGGATGCTTTAACGAATCTGGCAGACGCTTACTTCACATTAAAGGATTACGATGCAGCTATTAAACAATACAAACAAGTTATTCAGATAAAGCCCGATTATGCCAGGATTCATTACAATCTTGGGGCAGCGTATGATAACAAGAGCGAATACGACAAAGCAGTCGCTGAATATTTGAAAGCCATTGAGATTGAGCCGGAAATGGCCGCTGCGCACAGTTGTCTTGCATATTCCTTCTACCAACTTAAAAAGTACGACTTAGCCTGGAAGCATGCACAAATAGCTGAGCAATTAGGTGCCGAAGTTCCCGAAGACCTGCTGGCCGCTATTGAACGTAAAATCAACTGAAGCAGAGCACCGATATGGCTTTTCATAACACAATCTACCCACACAACCAAAAACCACAAAATACAAGTTAGGTGTTGATGTTCCCCTGATAACCGGGTATATTTGTTATGTTTGAAAGAAATAGCCTTTGTGTTTATCCTTGTTTTACGAGAAAACAAATGTAAGTGGAGGTTTTTATTGTGCGAATAATCAAAATAATAATCGCCGTTGTTCTTACAACTACAATCACTGGTAACATTGCCGGTCAAATCGACTACAATGATATTTCAGAGTACTATGGTTTCGACGAAATAGAGATAATCAAATCAGAGTGGGGCATACATAACCTAAGGACAGCTGACTTCAACGGCGATGGGCGAAATGATATTGCATTCGTCAACAACAGAAAAGCCAAGATTGAAGTCCTGCTCCAGAAAAAAACTATCGGGCCGGGCGAAACCGAAGTAGCTGTTGACCCGAACGATATTGATATAAATGCCCTTACCCCCCCTACGCGTTTTGATAAACAAAGTGTGCCAGTTTCGCAAAAAGTATTCGGTTTTGTCTGCGGCGACCTGAACTCGGACAATATGACAGACCTGGCTTTCTACGGAGAGCCAAAGGGTTTGTATGTGATATTACAAAAGCCTAGTGAAGCTGAAAAGCCAGAACTGCAAAAATTAACCTGGCGAACGAGAAAGAAAATTAAAATTGATGACGGTCTTTTATCCCCAAGAGCTCTGGTATGCGCCGACCTTAATAATGATGGTGCTGACGACCTTGCTCTGGCTGGCCGAGACAAGGTTTACATCATCTTGCAAAAAAAAGATGGTTCATTAGCCGAGCCGATTGAATATCCCGTTACTTCAATGCCGCTGGCTGTCGATGTGGGCGACTTAAACGGTGACAACATAAATGACCTTGTCCTGATAACAACAGATAGTGAAAATCCAATTCACATCCGGTTTGGACTTAAAACAGGTCAATTAGGCCCAGTGATGCACCTTTTCATCGAAAGGTCGATTGCAGTTATGCTCTATAATTTAGACGAAACAGCGGGTGACGAGATACTTACCGTTGATGCCGAAAGCAAGCGGCTGAATTGTTATAAATATATTACTGAAAATCAGGAGGATGCCGATTGGCCAATTCGGTTTTATCCTCTCAGCACAGGTGAAGGAGACACAAAACGTGATTTGGTCACCGGTGATTTTGACGGCGATGGCATGATTGACGTGGTTATAAGCGAACCAGGCTCGGCGGAACTTACTTTATATAAACAACTCAAGAAACATGGTTTGGCTGAGCCGATAAAATTTCCCGCCCTTGCGGATATAGAAAGCCTGTCGGCAGCCGATATCAATGGCGACGGCAAAGAAGAACTGGCTGTTTTGAGCGTTAAGGAAAAAGTCATCGGCTTAAGCAGGTTCGAAGACGACAGATTATCATTCCCGAAACCTATCGATTTAACAGCTGAACCACTGGCAATGGAACTGGCTAACGTTGACAACGACAGCAGCATCGACTGCGTTTACGTATCAAAAGACGTTAATGATGTCAGGTCCATGAGCATAATTTATAATATTTCTGCACATTCAGATTCAAAAACCAAGAATGTTAAAGAAAAAGACCAATCCACTACCACTGTTGAACTTAAAAAGCTCACAACAAATCCGGATGGTTTGAAGGTCCTCGACGTTGACCATGATGGCTTACAAGATGTTCTTATATTTGTAAAATACGAGCTTCCAATCCTGATTCGTCAAACAAAGAATAAAACATTTGAAGTGGTTGATTCACCGAAGACCCAGATGAGCCTGATAAAAGACGCGAGCTTGTCTTCAATTGCAGTTGCAAACGTGGACGGGCGGAAAGGCGATGAGCTGCTGGTAGCACAAAAGAATTTTGCGAGGAGTCTGATTTTGGCTGGCGACGACAGAGAGACACTTGCCTGGTCAATCGTCGACCAGTATAACGCCAAGAGCAAAGAGAACAAGGTATCTGCGGTTGCGGCTTTTGATATTAACGGCGGGGGAAAGAAAAACAGGCCCGAGATTCTACTCCTGGACGGCCAAAAAGGTCAACTTCAAATACTAACGGCTGGAGATGATAATACATATCGCTTTGAAAAAGAAATGGACGTTAGCAAGTGGAACGCTGCTGCACATCTGAAAATCCTGTCTTCCCCACTTACCGGCGATAAAGCAAAAAGTATATTACTGTTTGATAGTGAGAAATTTGCTCTTATCAGCCCCCCTACCAGAGACGGAACAATGCGGCTTTTGGAACAGCAGTTCAGCTACGAGACAAAAATCAAAGACGCGGCATATGGTAGCTTTATTGCAGGAGATATAAACTCCGATGCAAGAGCTGAGATTATTATGGTTGAATTCCTGCGAAATCACATTGAAATACTCGCTCTTGATTCACAGTTTACACCAATACCCGCTATGCGTTTTAAAGTATTTGAGCAAAAAAGTTATCGTGACAGCAACAAACGCGGCAAGATAACCGTTGAACCACGAGAATTGGAAATCGCTGATGTAACGGGTGACGGCAAAAATGATTTAGTAACAGTCATCCACGACCGAATAATTATTTACCCACAAGACTAATCTCGCGTTGCGTATCCATAAACTTCGTATTGAGATGCTCATTACGATAAAGTAAATGTCCATAAATCCTGCGACTCCAAGATACGCTCAAGAAGAGTTAAAAATGACAAATAAAAAAGAGAAAGTTCTGGTTGCGCTCAGCGGCGGAGTAGATAGTTCAACTGCTGCTGCGATACTTCTTGAAAAAGGATTCGATTGTGCCGGAGTCTTTATGCTCACCTGTGACCACAGTCACATCGCACAAGCCGACGCCCAGAGAACAGCAGACAAACTGGGCATGAAACTTTACATTCTGGACCTTCGCAGGGATTTTGAACAAATCCTCGATTATTTTTGCAATGAGTACAGCCGAGGCCGAACACCCAATCCGTGTATTGTGTGCAACAGAAAAATCAAGTTCGGCATACTTTTGAACTTCGCACGAGATAACGGAGCAGAACTCTTTGCAACCGGCCATTATGCAAGGATAATCAAGGCCAGTAACAATATAGGTTTATACGAAGCTCCCGATTCTTCCAAAGACCAATCTTATGCGCTGGCTATGATTGATAACAGCGTGCTTGGTCATATCATCCTGCCGATGGGAAATTATTCTAAAACTCAAACACGTGAATTGGCGGCAAAGTTTGGTCTTGAACCGGAAGAAAAACAGGAATCTCAGGAAATATGTTTTATACCAAATAATCACTATACCGTTGTGCTTGAAGAGCGCAACCCTCAGCTTGTTCGTAAAGGCAATATCGTCGATAGCGATGGCAGGATACTGGGAGAACATCACGGAGTTCATCATTTTACTATTGGTCAACGACGAGGCCTGAGAATTGCTATGGGCAAGCCCTATTATGTTGTCAAAATTGAAGCCAGCAGCAATACAGTAACTCTTGGGCCTCAAGAAGAACTTATGCACCGAAAATTATTAGCAACAGATTTGAACTGGCTCATCCCGGAACCAGAATCGCCCTTTCGAGCTAAGGTCAAAATTCGTTACAATAGTAAAGGCACCTGGGCAACCGTGAGCCCAAAAAAACCTCACAATGGTGAATTCTTTACTACAGTTGAATTTGACGAGCCGGAATCGGCCGTAACACCTGGTCAAGCAGCCGTATTCTACGTCCAACAAGGACTCTACAACAGGGTTGTTGGAGCCGGATGGATAGACACGGCATCTAATTGAAAACAATGTCACCTCATCGCCAAGCACATATTGGGCAAATATTAGTCAAGATCGCTATATTTGGATTAAACTAAAAAATCCTCAAAATCCAACTACACCTATGTTAAATAACCTGATTATCACATCGACAGTCAAAAAAATAGTAGTTTACTTACCGCTAATATCTATAAGTACTTGCAAATAAAAATGTTACAACAATTAAGCAAAAAAACTTAAAAATTCCTTCCAAAAAATACATTTCCCTTGACATAAATATAGGCAATATGGTATATATAGGTAACATAAGATTCAAAAGCATACACAACTATTCTATGCAAGTATTCTTTATTAGAGTAAAACAGGTTAAAATGGTAAAATGGCGTATTAGCGTAAAATACGTCGTTTAAGAATTAACTTTATTAATCTGGCTTCCTTTAAGAAAGGAGGGTGAAAACAAGTCTAAGTGTTAGGGTAAAGTAAGCTCCTAACTTTTGCTATGCAAGCACAGAACATGGTGAAAGTCTTTGCTTGTCGTGTTGTTTTGGCTTGTTGCCAAAGCAACGAAATTGCTGTTAGGAGAAGCAGATGTAACAAAAAATTCTAACGCTTCTGACTGTGCTAGGCTAGGTGTCAGCTTTTTGATTTCCTCCGTCGACACCAATTAACTCTTTGCTGCCTAGTACTGATTTGCAGAAGACGCTAATCCTAACTCAAAAACTTAGTGCTTGCATTAAATCGGGGCCTATACCCATAGGCCCCGTTTCTTTTCGCGCCTCATATATTCTCCTCCCAAAACACACAATAAGTACAGCAAATCGCAAAGGTTTGTGTAATACCGCAATACATTCCATATGACGGCTATATCGAAAAAAAAGATTTCTAATCCGGTTTAGCATTTACTTTTCGTCTTTAAATATTAAGCTCTTGACTGATGCCGAGTCAAAACGAGAACATTGTTGATTTACTGAGAAAAAAAGCAGCTCTTGCTGTCCTGGGAAGCGGTCGTGGTTTAATACTTCAGCCGGGCTCTATCGGCGATTGCATACTAACTCTGCCATTAGCCAAATTTATGAAGGACTCTGTAACCCGGCCGGGTGTCGATATTCTTGGACACAGTGAATACATTGGAATCCTGCCGGGCAGAACCTGTGTCGATGGCATTCGTTCAATTGATTCCATAGAGCTGCATCGATTGTTTGCTGATACGAAGACATTTAACCTTGCCGACAGAGACCCGCTGATAAACACCTTCACCGATTATTCCTGGATCGTGTCTTTTTTGGGGGAGCCGAACAGCAGCTTCGAACAAAATCTGATATACACCGCTCATTGCAGCCATAGCGCGGAAGTAATAACTTTGCCGCTGAAACCTCCTGCCGACTTCACCGGCCATCTAACTGATTTTTACAGTCGGCAGTTCGTCGACCAAAGTGGCATAGAATTTGAAGGACAATCAATTCATTGCGATGAATGTTTAATCAAAGCAACCAAAGCAGACACGAACAAAGGGCGAGAACTTCTGAAAGAATCCGATATTGACCCTGATAAAAAGCTGGTTGTTATTCAGCCGGGAAGCGGTGGAAAGCAGAAATCCTGGCACCTAGAAAATTTTCTGGCTATAGCACAAGAACTCTTATCCAAAGACATCGAAGTTATATTTTTGCTGGGACCTGCTGAATTAGACAGATTCAGCAATGGGGCAATTAAGAACATAAGAAGTGTGTCCAGGTGTTTAACAGATTTGTCTTTGACAGAAGTATTAGGTCTTTTAAGCTGTGCGAATACCTACCTCGGCAATGACAGCGGCATTACACACCTGGCCGCCACTTCGGGAATCAGGACATTAGCTGTTTTCGGTCCGACCGACCCTGCTGTGTACAAGCCCATCGGCCCGGATGTAATCGTATTTACAAACAAGACTGCCCAGTTTGCCAATAAACCAACAGCAAAGATGCAACAGGAAGTTCTAAAAGTTTTGACGGTTCTACTTTGAAAAATACTCCAAGCTATGGCAATTTTAAGGTATACACAGATTTCTAATCCTCCTACTTATTATAATCCAGAGTTTAGAACAATCGTTGATTACTGCTTTCTAAGAGGCGAAAAGCTAATCCCGTTACAAATTTCAAATATAGTTAAAAATGTTAGAAAAACCGAAAATTTCTATCGGGGTTGACCCCATCAGCTTTTGTGTTATAATTTGCTGTTTCAAATATGCCTCGGCATGTTAGAAATGAGGAAATTTTTATGCAGAAAAAAAAACTGGGTGAGTTAGCTGAATATGTGGGCGGCAGGGTCTGCGGTGACGCCAATGTTCTAATCAAGTCCGCAGCAACGCTTGGACGTGCAGAAAAAGGCGATATCAGCTTTCTGGCCAACCGTAAATATGAAAAGCAATTGCACTCAACCAAAGCAAGTGCGGTAATCGTCGGTAAAGAAATAGGCGACACGAAGGTTCCTCTATTGGTGGCCGACGACCCATATTTTGCCTTTATGCAGATTATGGTGATGCTGCACGGGCACAGGAAGCATAAAAAGGTCGGTATCAGCCCGACAGCTTCGATCTCAGATAGTGCCAAAATTGGTGCTGACTGCCATATCCACGATTTTGTAACTATCACTGATGACGCAAGGATTGGCAACGGCTGTATAATTTACCCCGGCGCATATATTGGGGAGAGAGTACAAATCGGCAACGACTGCATAATCTATCCCAACGCCGCCATTTACGATGGATGCAAAATAGGCAATCGTGTAATTATAAACGCGAACTCTACAATCGGCGAAGACGGCTTCGGATACGCCAGCCACAAAGGCATACATCACAAGATACCTCAAACAGGTAACGTAGTCATAGAGGACGACGTGGAAATCGGTGCTTGCTGTGGAATCGAACGAGGTACCCTCGGGGACACCGTCATAAGCCAGGGCAGCAAGCTGGGAGACCTTGTTACAATAGGGCATGGTGCAAAAATCGGCCCACACTGCCTGCTTGTGGCTCAGGTAGGAATCGCCGGCTCAACCACACTCGGGCATCATTGCATAGTTGGCGGCCAAGTAGGTATTGTTGGGCACATTAATATTGGAAACAACGTTATGATTGGTGCCCAGGCGGGTGTTATCAATAATATCAGTGACGGTAAAATAGTCCTTGGTGCGCCGGCTATCGATGCAAATCAGGCCAAGCGTGCTTACAGCATGATACAATATCTTCCTGATATGCGAAGGAACATCCGAGAGCTTCAACAGCAAATGGAGCAAGTAGCTGATTATTTAGAAAGTGGTTCTACGGAAGAATTACCAGAGAATGAGTCACAAAACCAGCCACCCGAAGAATCCACTGAGCAGTGAACGTCTTTATAGAGCAAGGCAGAGGGCAAACGTAGTAAAATACTGTTATGGATAGTACAAATGTGCTTGGCTTGATTGCAGGAGAAGGTAGATTGCCCTTTCTTGTAGCCGCTGGTGCTAAACAGGCGGGTTTAAAGGTGATTTGCGTAGGTTTGGCAGAGGCCGCCGAGCCCGGACTGGCTGGGGAGGTTGATGTGTTTTATCAAGTTGCAATTGCTCGGCCTGGCAGTTGGATACGCAAGTTAAGAAAGCACGGAGTTACCAGCACGATTATGGCCGGGCGGGTTTCAAAGGGGAGAATTTTTACACCATGGCGGATACTGCGGTACTTGCCTGACTGGCGGGCAATGCGGATATGGTATTGGCGGCTGCGCGGCAAAAACATCCTGAACGATACGCTCTTGAATGCTCTGGCCGAAGAGTTAGCCACCGGTGGAATCATACTGGAGAACTCAACAATGTACTGCAAGGAACATTTAGCAACAGAAGGACTGATGACTAAAATATCGCCTCGTCCATCGGTCAAAAGTGACATTGAATTCGGCTGGCAAATAGTTAAAAAGCTGGGCGAACTGGATATAGGTCAGGCCATCGCGGTGAAGGAGAAAGAAGTCATAGCTATCGAGGCAATAGAAGGCACAGCCGAAATGATTGAGCGGGCAGGTCAACTTTGCTCATCGGGCGGGTGGACGCTTATCAAGGTCTCGAAGCCAAACCAGGATACGCGTTTTGATGTGCCGTGTGTAGGGCCGGATACTGTTAGAGGCCTGGCGAAAAACAGGGGACAATGCCTGGTTGTCGAAACAGGTAAGACGATAATTATAGATAAGGCTGAGACAATAAAGCTTGCCGACCAATTAGGCGTCGCGATTCTGGGACACTAACATCTTGGATACTGATTTCAAGAAAATTCAACGTAACAACTGCACATTATACATTAACCAGAGACTAAATAATGATAGTCTCGAAGATGCTTTGTTGGCCGACGAAGAAACGTTGCAAAAACGCTACAAACCGACAGATGTCTTCTCTTCAGACAACTCTCGCGTATGCAAATTCACCGCCAAATTTGACGGCTCTGACAAAGTGGTTTATTTGAAGAAATATCTTTATAGATCAACCTGGGATTTTATTAAACATCTTGTGTATCCGAGTCGTGCCAAGCGTGCGTTTAAGGCAACGCTGATGCTGCAAAAAGATGGTTTCGATGCTCCTGTTGTTGTTGCAATGGGCGAGCGTAATTCCAGCTTTTTGAATAGGAGCAATTTCCTGGCAACCCTCGAGCCCAAGAACGCACAACAACTGTACAGATATATTCCCAAAAGTGAAAATAACTTGACCACAGAACAACTCCGAGAAAAGCGCAGGTTGATAAAAGAATTCGGACGAACCATAGGCAAACTGCACAACAGTGGAATTTCTCATGGCGACTTAAAGGTGGTAAATGTATTAGCAAGACAGGAAGAGAATGGCTGGCGTTTTTTCTTTATTGATAACGAGCGAACGAAAAAGTTTTGTAAATTACCCCCCTGGCTGCGTCTGAAGAATCTAGTTCAGCTAAATATGTTTAGAGACAGCATCGGCCGTACTGACCGCATGAGATTTTTCAAAAGTTACATACATGAGAAAAACTCAATCGCCGGGAAACAAAAGATTTTAATACAAAAAATAATCGCAAAAACAAATTGGCGAATTGAAAAAATGCAGAAATAATCTTAATATACAAAAAAGAAATGTAATAATAAAATATGTACTAATAAATCAAAATAAAT
>CAZUTR010000082.1:0-5174 GCA_964623545.1 uncultured Pirellulales bacterium
GCCCGAATATCGCCAAGCAGATGCACGTCGGCCATCTGCGAAGCACCATCATCGGTGATTGTATCTGCCGGCTCCTCGAATTCCTCGGCCACAATGTCATCCGACAAAACCACATCGGCGACTGGGGAATGCAATTCGGCATGCTATGTGCTCATTATAATGAGACACTTTTAGAAATGAGTAAGGTAGGTCTCGTTTCGGATGAGGAAATATTAGGAGAACTCGAAACCTTCTATAAAGAGGCAAAGAAAAAATTTGATTCAAACGAACAATTTGCTAATACAGCCCGCTATGCAATAGCTGGGCTGCATTCCGGAGAAGGATCGTGGCGTACACATTGGGAAAGCATCGTAAAATATTCAAGAAGGCACTATGACGAGATTTACAGAAAACTTAGGGTAACCTTAACGGATAAAAACGTTCGTGGCGAAAGTTCATATAAAGATGATTTGCCAAAGGTTGTTGCGGAATTGAAGAATAACAATTTAGCTACAGAGTCCAATGGTGCGGTTTGTGTTTTTCCGGAGGGCTTTAAGAACAAGCAGGGCGAGCCATTGCCCTTGATAGTTCAAAAATCAGATGGTGCTTATTTATATGCCACTACGGATTTAGCTGCTATTCGCTACCGTGTGAACGAATTAAAGGCCGACAGGATAATCTATGTCACTGATGCAAGGCAGAAGCTGCACTTTGATATGGTCTTTGCAGTTGCTCGAATGGCTGTCTGGGCAAAAGAAAATACGGAGCTTGTTCACATTACCTTCGGCAGTGTCCTGGGCGAAAACGGCAAACCCTTAAAAACCCGCGAGGGCGAAAATGTGAAACTAAAAAACCTCCTCGACGAAGCCGTCCAGCGCGCAACAAAAGTCGTCGAAGAGAAGAATCCTGACTTGCCTACCGAGAAAAAAGAGCAAATCGCGAGGGCTGTCGGTATAGGTGCCGTCAAGTATGCGGACTACTCCAATAACCGAACCAGCGATTATATATTCAGCTTTGACAAAATGCTGGCGATGGACGGCAACACCGCCCCATATATGCAGTACGCTTACGCCCGTATAAAATCTATTGAGCGAAAGGCACAGACTAAAGATGTTGATGTCGAAACTGAGCTAAAAGGTATAAAGAAGTTGAATCTGACCGAGCCCGATGAGCTTAATCTCGCAAAGCACCTGCTCCGCTACGGCGAGGCAATACAAGCCGCCGTCGCCGATTATAGACCCAACTACCTGACCAGCTATCTATATGAGCTGGCGCAAAAATTCAGCTCCTTTTATACCAATTGCCCCGTCCTGGATGCCTCGCCTGACAAAAGGCCCACCCGGCTGCTGCTTTGTGATTTGACCGCTAGGACCATTAAGCACGGCTTAAGTGAGCTTTTAGGTATCGAAGTTATCAAGCAGATGTGAGGGTTTTATCATGGAAATAGTCGAAAATAGCTTTCGAATAAGCACTAAACAGCGTAATCAGATGATTGATATAACCAGCCAGGTCGCCTCGGCTGTCAACGATTCCGGCATCGAAAATGGCGATGTAATCGTATATTGTCCGCACACCACCGCAGCAATAACCATCAACGAAAATGCCGACCCCTCCGTCCCGCACGATATCCTTTTGACCTTGAACGAACTGATACCACAGCGCCGCAGCGGCTATCGTCATTCCGAGGGCAATTCCGACGCACATTGCAAAAGCTGCCTGATTGGCTGTAGCGAGCAAATACCAATAAGACAAGCAGAGCTTACCCTCGGCACTTGGCAGGGCATCTTCTTCTGTGAATTTGACGGTCCTCGTAGCAGGTCGGTATTAGTTCAGGTTCGAGGACAATAAGTGCTTGTATCAGTACTGTTATCACGCCTCAAGTTTGTAGTTTAATAGTAATAGTATCATTCAGAGCTTAATGAAGTGTTTAGAACCAAGCGCAAAAAAACTGGCGAGGTGGTGGATACCAGCTGGGGGGGAAACTGATGCTCCACACTGCCTCGCCGAGGTTTATAAGCCGCAATCCGCAGCATTATTTCAATAAGTTATCGGACATTCACTATGTATTTAACTCTCACCTCTAAAACTGTCAAGCAAAAAATGAAAAAAAATGCCATTAAGACCAACTACCCCATTTTTATCGGCTTATTCAATATGATTGTATAAATTTTGATGATAAAAAGCAAGGTCAAAATAAGTTTTTTTGTTTTTTTCTCATAGCTTTATCTCAGAAAAGGCCATAAGACCAAACACCTGTAATACTTACACTTACCCTGCTTATGTCACTACTTTAGAGCGCGAAAGTTGCCATTCTCTGGTGTCTTCCGATAACAGTACTGGGAATAGCATTATGGCTGAGTGGGCAGATTGAATTCTTGACTTAATCTTTTTTGTGCTGGCAATTACGACCGCTTTGCTGTATTTTGTATGTTCTTGTATTGATTTGATTGAAGTTGTTAAGTTGAAATTATAAAATATCTTTAATATGTCAAAGATTTCGGAAAGAATAGAGAGCATAAAGGATGTTATTAACTCCACTTGCGCTCGCGTCGGCAGAGACCCTGGGGAGGTCAAACTCGTCATTGTAACAAAATCCACCACTGTAAAGTCCATACAGGAAGTTATTCGTTTGGGCTATACCGACTTTGGGGAGAACAGGGTTCAGCAGCTAAAGAAGGTATCCGCTGAGATAGATGATTTCCTGCAGAACTCAGCCGCAGGCGACTCGACTCTGCCGGACAAGGTCAATTGGCATATGGTCGGTCATTTGCAGCGCAATAAAGTTAAGCAAGTCTTGCCGATTGCCTGCCTGATACATTCTGTCGATACACTTCGGCTGGCTGAAGAGATAAATGCAGTAGCGGCAAAGCAGAAACTATGCCCTAAGTTACTTCTGCAGGTCAACACTTCCAAGGAACCGCAGAAATATGGCGTCCCCGTTGGCGCCGCCACTCATCTCGCTGAGCAGATAGAGACTTTGCCGAACCTCGAGCTCGTTGGCCTAATGACAATGGGGCCGTTGACGCGTAATGTCGATGTGATTCGCCGTTGTTTTGTTCGGGCAAGAGAGTTATTTGTTGAAATGAGGGGTGAAGGCATTGTCGGCCGACAATTTAACGAGCTCAGCATGGGTATGAGCTCTGACTATCAGATTGCTGTTGAAGAGGGTGCCACAATTCTTCGAATCGGCTCAGCTATCTTTGCCGGATAATATCTGTTTTTTTGGACGTAACTATAATACCAGCTTTCCTCAACGAATAATTTCAGTCTCCTTCCGGTAATAAGTTCAGGGCTTTCATTGTTTTACCGGGAGTGGGAAAAAAACGCAAAGTAGCACATCTAACAAGCCGAAAATAGTTAAAGAAGGTTGGGTTTAGATTCTGTTTGCCCAAAAGTCCAATAACACTACTGTAAGGGCAAATCAAATGACCAAAGGCAGTCTAACGACCGCTGTAGAGTTGCCAAAGGGCTTCACGGACGTCTTGTTTTTGACAAACCAGAGACATATGCCGCATGAGGTAAAGCACCTCTTGAAGGATAAGAAGCTTTCTTTCGTGGTACTGCCCATAAACAAATTCTCCGGAATATCGCACCAATTGGACCAGATTGGAACTGTAATCATTGATGTTCAAAGTCTCGACGTATCACAGCAGCAAAATGTGGCTCGCATAATCGAATCCCTCGAAACGAGGAATATCGGAGTGATTTTACTCACCGGTCGGGAGGAACTACCTGTGAGAAGTTTTTCGCTCGCTGGCCCACAGGTGAAGAGTTTCTCTTTGGCTTCAACGATAGAGTCGGTTTCAGTAGATGAGCTGTGGATAAAAATCGGCTTGAATCTTGCATACCGTAAAAGAAGTGTCGGTATCGTTGCAAAACCCGCAGCTCCTCTGAAGCAGCTTTTCGATAACTACAATAAAAAGCTCACAGAACAGCTTCAGGACTCCGGAGAATTAGTTGTTAACTTCGCCGAGCAGCTTCGGATGGCTGGACTTGTACAGAGGGATTTTTTGCCTACCCAGGTGCCCAATACCGACAAAGTCCGCTGGGCCACAACATTTCTGCCGGCAGAGTGGGTCTCGGGAGACATTTATGATATTGCCCGTATCGACGAGCAGCATATCGGTTTTTATGTCGCGGATGTAGTCGGGCATTCGATGCCAGCCGCACTGCTGACGATTTTCCTCAAACAGGCATTGGTTATGCGACAGACAATCGGCAGCAGCTACAAAATATTTTCACCGACCGAAGTTATGGCAAATCTTAACATGCGAATGACCACCCAGAAGCTTTCCGGATATCAGTTTGCTACGTGTTGTTATTGTCTTCTGAACATAAATACTTTTCAACTTTCATATGCTCGTGCCGGCCATCCATATCCGATTCTTATCAGGCCCGAAGACCAGCCGCAACAATTGGAAGTGCAGGGCCCGTTACTGGGAATCTTTGAAGAAGCCCAATTCCCTCAGAAGACTGTGCAGCTTCAACCGGGTGATAAACTTCTGTTGTACTCTGACGGAGCTGAGCACCTTATTGGTAGTTTTAATGACCAGACTGAATTTGACTTCAGCGAAGAGTTTTGTGAAGTTAAGAATTTGCCGGTTGTCGAGATGATGGATGCATTCAACACAATAGCAAAACAACAGAATACTACACCGTCTGGGATTGATGATGCTACGATACTCGGCCTTGAGATTTTGTAGTTAAAGTAGTGTCAGAAAATGCTTGCTGACGTGTTGTGCTAAGTTGTATTTGCAATATAGCTTTTGCCTCGTCTTTACAAACCTCAAACTTTCAAATAGAACCTTGAAGACCCGGAGCAATGCTTATTTTGTGAAGTTATGGTTTATTGTTGCGAATTATTATCAATAACCGGCGTAAATCCGGTCCTCTTAAATCCGATAAATTGCAAATGCGAGTTTCTACTCTATCATTAAAGACTCGGTACGTTTTGCCTCATGTAGTTCCAGAATATATTCAAAAATGATGTCCCTTCTGCTGACGACGCCGACGAGTTTTCCTTTGGATGTGACCGGCACTCGTCTGAAAAAATTGTTCGTCAAACACTCGCAGACATCAATCAAACTTTCATTTTCATCAAATGAAATTGCGGGTTGTGTCATAAAGTCATTGACTGCTTTACCTTCCCCTTCTTCGGGTGCCATGAACAATCTTAAAACATCTTTTTCTGTGAG
>CAZUTR010000082.1:5274-9360 GCA_964623545.1 uncultured Pirellulales bacterium
CCAAGGACTGGTCCTTGTTGGGCTGTTACCTATAACAATATCGTAAAAACTGTGTAATAAGTTGAGATTTTATACTGCAATTTGTGAAAATTTGTGGCTGGATGTTTCTATTGGTTGTATCTGCAATCCCCGGCTTGAGTATTTTTTTCTTGGCTCACCGCCTATTAGCCGTTTGTTTCTGCTGCCTGGGTCGTCGTCTTGACCGTAGTCGCTCTTCTTAGACTGTGCCACGAAAAAATGCTGTGAAACTGGACACTTAGCCGATTATATTGTAGAATATTAGTGTTATGAAGTGTGATTGGAGCGGTTTTTAGACTAATAGTAAGCGTTTTTATTTCAAGAGTGTCTCTGTAGTTAATTGTAGGTTTTGTTGATATGGCAAAGGGTATACTCGACATCGGTGGTTTTACTATAAAAAAACGTATCGGAACGGGCGCTCGCAGTACAATCTATTTGGCATCTAACCAGCAGCAGGGCCTTGATGTGGCACTAAAGCGGGTCATCTTTGAAAGGCCGGAGGATTCGAGAATCTTCGAGCAGGTCGAGACCGAATACAAAGTAGCTCGCCGAATTGACCACCCTTATGTCCGAAAATGCTACAAGCTGAGGAAGGTGCGAGGTTTGGTCAAATTAAAAGAGATTCTGCTTTCTATGGAGTACTTTGACGGCAGGAACCTCGAGGACAGTCCGACATTGAGTTTACTCGACGTGTTGCTTGTATTCAGAATGGTCGCAAGTGGGCTCGATGCTATGCATCATCAGGGATTTGTTCACTGCGACATAAAACCCAATAATATCCTGTTTAATAAATCCGGCTCGATTAAAATTATAGACCTTGGACAGAGTTGCAAAATCGGAACGACCAAGCCGCGTATTCAGGGTACTCCCGATTACATTGCTCCTGAGCAGGTCTTGCGAAGACCTCTTGGACCCAAAACTGATGTATTTAATCTTGGCGCCACAATGTACTGGGCGCTCACCGGAGAAAATGTCCCTACTTTAATACCAAAGAAAAACGAAAGTCTTACTCTAAATACCAAGCGTTCCTGTCCGCCGCCTCATGAACTGAAAAAGCGGATACCGAAGGGACTTTCAAAGCTTGTGATGGATTGTGTGAAGCAGGACCCTGTTGAACGTCCTCGAAATATGAGGATGGTGATTTCAAGATTGGACCTGATAGTGCACAGCATTATGGGTGGCAAGCTGAAAACGAGCAAAAATGCCTCAAGCGATAATTGACTTGTTGAAACAAGGTGCCCAGGCCAACAACGCTGACCAATTCAGAAAGGGCAATTTGCTCTCTTTGCCTGCCGAAGGTACTCTTGTCGCGACCGGCGACATCCACGGACATCGCCGAAATTTCGAACGTATCGTCGCCTTTGCCGATTTGCCCGCTAATCCTGATAGGCATATTATTCTTCAGGAAATTATTCACGGAGGTACCGAGGATTCTGATGGGGGTTGTTTGTCTTACAAGCTGCTGTTTGATGCTGTAAGATACAAGCTGAAATTTCCTGACCGAGTCCATTTTATTATGGGAAACCACGATACGGCTTTTATCAACGACAGTGAGGTTATGAAGAACGGTAGAGAAATGAATCGTGCGATGCGTTTAGCTCTGGAGCGTGAGTTTTCCGAGGCGGCTGATGATATTCGGCTGGCAATGAAACAATTTTTGTTATCCCAGCCCCTGGCGGTCAGAACTGAAAATAGAATATGGTTATCCCATTCTCTTCCAGCCGACCGTTACCTTGAAAAGTTCGACCCGCAGGTCCTGCACAAAAACCTGGAGGTTAATGATTGTGTAAAGCCGGGTTCTGCCTACATTCTGACTTGGGGAAGAAAGCAAGGTCGGCTTGTCCTTGATAAGATGGCCGAGATTTTTGACGTCGATATTTTTATTCTTGGCCATCAAGCCCAGCCGCAGGGCTGGAGCAAAGCCGGCGAAAACCTCATAATTATCGCTTCAGACCATAATCATGGCTGCCTGCTGCCAATCGACCTTGCAAAACCCTGCAATATTGAGAACCTAATCGAATCCATAGTACCCTTGGCGTCTATACCTTGAGGACATAATCAGTAATCAATAATCAATTAATATGGGCTGGTATTATTATATAGCTATTGCGCTGATTGCCTCACAAGCGCTCTTTTTAATCCAGGCATTTAACAACTATCGGTATGTACTGACAAAGTACAAAAGGACACGTACATCATATCAACCTCGTGTCGCTTTAATTGTGCCTTGTAAGAACCTCGATTCGGAATTTCAAAAAAATATCACCTCGTTTTTTAATCAAGGATACGACAATTATCTGCTGCGGTTCGTAGTTTCCGACAAGTCAGACCCCGCCTATCCTGAGCTTGTCGAATTGACTCAGCAATTAAGCCAATCTTCGAAGGCCCGTGATGTTCAGATTTATGTTGCTGGCCGGGCCGATTCCTGTTCTCAAAAGGTCCACAATTTGCTCTATTGCTGTCAAAAGGTTCTTGATGATGTTGAGGTCCTTGCTTTTGCCGACTCGGATGTTTGTGTTCCAAAAGATTGGCTCAATCACATCGTTTATCCTCTTCGACACGCTAAGCGTGGTGCGACGACTGGTTATCGATGGTACGTACCTGAGAGTACGAACTTTGCAAGCTTGGCTCTCTCGGCCATAAATGCGAAGGTTGCTCAGTTGCTCGGCAATACTATTTTTAATCAGGCCTGGGGGGGCTCAATGGCCATACGAGTAGATGTCTTTCGAAAAATTGGCCTTGATAACATCTGGCAGTGCACCGTTAGCGATGACCTGACACTTAGCAGTGCCGTCAAAAAAGCACGTATGAAAGTGGAGTTTGTCCCTGCTTGTCTTGTCGCATCGTATGAGCAAACGACCTGGCCGAAGCTTTTTGAGTTTGCTCGCAGGCAGTTTCTAATAACACGGGTCTGTGCACCGAAGACCTGGTGGTTTGGTTTGTTCAGCGGTTTGTATTCTGTCCTCGGCTTATGGGCCGCTGCCTTCCTTGCTTTTTATGCAGCAATAACAGCAGATAAAAACCTTGCCCTTTATGTCACTGTACCTGTTGCGTTTTTTGCGGGCCAGATGATAGGGGCGATACTCAGACAAAAAATGATTCGCAAATTACTGAAGGCCGATTTACATAAACTCAAGGTTGCTGCAATTGCGGATGTCTTTTTATTTTGGCTTTGGTCTATTCTATTGCTTATCTTCGTTGTCTCTTCCGCCTTTGGCAGAACTATCTGCTGGCGGGGAATCAGCTATAAACTCATCAGCCCGACAAAAACGATTATACTCAGGTAGGTGTTAAGTTGCGCGGATAGAATTGCATTGTATCCTATCGAATATCGGCGATGTCGTCTTTTGGCCTTCCGACGAGATATATCCTGTTCTTGCCGCTGCGTTTTGCCTCCAGCAGGGCGTTGTCTGCCTGTTCGAAAAGTTCCTGCACTGTTTCTCCGTCATCGGGAAAGCTCGCCAGTCCTCCGCTTATTGTCAGCTCTCCCTGTCCTTCCGGGCCTAACAGGCCGAACTTCGCCTTCTCTAGCGCTCTTCTGAATCGCTTTGCAATAAATATCGCTTCTGTGGGATGCCCATGTGACTCGCCGCTCATAGAGCGCCTCTCTATATCTGTCTTGATTTTTTCTCGCTGGGGGTCGTCCCAGAAAATAACCGCAAACTCATCACCGCCGATTCTGCCGACTACATCGTGGGCTCGGCAGCACCGCTTCATCAGAACAGCAGCTTGTCTTAGAATCTCGTCACCAGCCGAGTGACCGTAAACGTCATTGTAATGTTTGAAGTTGTCAATATCGAAAACAAGTAGTGTCACCTGCCCGTTTTCGATTCTTGCCTTATCAATAATTTGACGTGAAAATTCCCATATATATCGTCTGTTCTTCAGACATGTCATTTCATCTTCTGTTGCCAGACACTCAAGCTGTTTTATCTTTGCTTCTGTGCTTGCATCGATAGTGGCACTCCGAGCCGGTTCAGTCTGGATTGTCTCTGTTGTTGTGCGAAGACCGTCTTGTTCGACATTCGAAATATGGGATACAAGATATGAAAAGTCGATTGGACAAAA
>CAZUTR010000083.1:0-9172 GCA_964623545.1 uncultured Pirellulales bacterium
TTCGCACTCATTTGTGATTGTACTGTCCGGTTGAGCCCATTTCTTTACCTTGACTTTCAGCTTAATAGAGCCTGCGTCTCCGGGCGAGAGTGTGCCGATAATCCACGTAACGGTGTGCGAACACGGGTCATAAACTCCATTGGAATCTGCCGAGTTGAAATACACTTCATCCGGCAGATAATCTATAATATTAACATCATTGATATCCGGGCAGTTCGGCCCAGCGGGATAATTGTAATCAATTGTGTACGTTATCTCATCACCCGGCCCAACACAATTACCATCATTAACACCATCATCCTTAGTGAAATCAAGCCATGATGGCGTGTATAACGATTGTATTCCACTGCCCATATCGCTGGATATCAATTGAACGTCATCTCCATTATAAGTATAGACCCTACCGACTCTAGAGAAGTCATGGTTATAGCCAGCTTCCCCTCCAGTCCCCAAAATCAAAGCATCACCAGTATTAATCATTGATACTATTTCGTATCCGTCTGGTTCGGTCCAAAGAAGACTAAACTCACTCCCATTGTATATTTCGAGCTTTGGTCCAGTTGTCACGTATAGATAATCCTGAAATGTTTCTAGCTCCCACGAATCGCCATCTTGGTAATTACGTATTGTAGTCCATGTTGTTCCATCCAAGGATCTGTGAATTCTGCCATTGTAAGCCGAGGCATATAAGTTGTTGTCGTACACCTCGTAATCCCAGACGCAGCTCCCACCTAAGCCAGCGTCTTCCGTGAAGCTGACTCCGTCATAGTGGCCAAAATTATCCAAACCTATGTCTCCAATGTACAAAATGTCATCCCAGACATATAGGCTTCTGAAACCACTCCATGAAGCGTAGTCAACAACAATTGTCCACGTAGTTCCACCGTCATATCTATAGAGCCTTCCTCCACCCCACGCCGTGCCTGCATACAAAGTTCCTCTGAAGACTATTAATGAACACACTTGGTTGTCCAGATTGTCACCGATCAGTGTCCACTCATTGGGTGTTCCCTCGTATCTCCACACTTGGCCCCCCATACCATCAGCGCTACTAAGCGCCCTCGACAGGAATAATTCTTTCTTTGATATTGACGAATTATCAATGAGAGGTAGGGATGGACTATTCGCTTCTCCAAGCATCGTTCCTGCATACAGATGGTCGGCATGCTCACATAGACAAAGCACTGCACGGCCCAGTTCCTGAGATACCTGTTCCCAGGAGGTTCCACCAAGGTATTCATACACAATCCCAGGATTGCTTCCACCCGCATAAATCACTTCTGCCTCGGCTGTGCCGCAGATGCTGCCGATGAGCATAATTAGTGATACAACAAAAAATAATTTTTTCGCTAACATTTTTAGTACCTCCATGATTAGTTTTATTCTTAAAAAACAGTTTCATCCATAAAACAATTAACAAATACAGCCAACTACATAAAAGTTTTCAGAATTTTTCCCATATTCCTTCCCTTTCAAAATTATGATTAACAAAACCCCTAAACCTGCCGTGCCGGATAACGTTTATACTATAGAGTCCACGAACGCGCAGAATTGTCACGTTTTTTTCCTGCGAATCTTGAGAATCGAGAGATATTACTTATTTCCCCCAAAATCATATTATCAACTTCAATGTAAAGATAATAAAGTAACCCGTTTTTCTAATCTAAGCGCAAACCAATCATAGGGGGAAGGCCATTTAGGTAATTCTTTATCCAACTTCTTTTATTATAACAAAGCTGAATATAAAAGTGTGAGAAAATATAAAATTTTTCTCAAAATCCCTTAGTTACCACGTACTTGCGGCCTCCGCCGGTATGTTGCGAAAAAGCATGCTTTGAAAGCCGCATCTGCCAAGAACGCCAAGCTGGCTGAAAACTCTGCCTGTCCCCGCACGTTGTAGGCGGGGATTAATTCGTGGTTAAATTATCAGAAATCCATCGCGCAGCGATACCACAACTTTACACTTTACATTTTGAACTTTCAACTCTCTCCCTCTGTGCTCTCTGCCTGCCCTGCGTAGCCTTTTGGGCGAAGCGGGGTGACCTCTGTGGCTTTGAAAAATCCGGGCGAACGCTCTTTATAGATTTCTTCGCCTCTTACGTAAAGCCAACATACCAAAGCCAAGAATTATCAATGACGCCGGCTCGGGAATCTGAATGATGGTCAGGGTATCTACGATATTACCCCAGTCATAATCATGTAGGTTGATAATGGCGTCTGGATAGTCCAGGCACTCCAGCTCAATCTCGAAATGGCAGCCGGGCGAAATTGGAGGCTCTTCACCCGGGTAAGCAAAAGGAATAAGAAGCCACGTGCCATCACCAAAAATGTCCTTTATCGCCATAGCGCTTTTACCGGCAGCAGGGTGTATGGTCATATCACCTACCCACGCAGCATTTACAAATGGCTCCACCAGCTCGAGATATGCAAAGTAGGTATCAGACGTATCAGAGCAAACATCAATCGACACGATTTCGCCGACTTGTATCTCTATTGTCTCAACCGAAGTGTCGCCATTTACTGAAAGTGTGAGCGTCGCATTTGCGGTGGTGGTTACCCCCAGAGCCAACATTAAAATCCATAACTTTTTCATCATCGACCTCCTTGCCTTATCCATTTCCTTCTATGAACCTCTCCAAGAGGCTCCTAAACCACTTCTTGCAACAGCTTCTAACCTTATATAGCTAAAAACAAAAAGTCAAGAGAATTTTTATATTTTTATTGAAAAACAGGCAATTTTTGGTATAATATAGATGAGATTGGTGGGAGAACACAGCCGCTGGGAGCGGCAAGAACGCGGAGAACCGCACGAAAAGGAACAGCAGTTTCAGAACAATCGGTAATTTACACCTTAGGGGCCAATATCCAATGAACTATTTAACCAATAAACCATTTACCACTAACCGGTTACCGATTACCATTTATCAATCAACCAATTATACTAACTTATGCAAAACAAACCCAATTTACCGAGCACCCAAATAAACGTAAGCACTTTTTACACAAAGGAATATAGAAATGAATGACTTCGCAGTCGCTGAAAAAACAAACCCAAACAAACCCAATTTCCAAAAGCCGGAAATTGTCCTCCTTCCCGGTTATTTTCATCTTTTTTTCTGCTGATTTTTGTGGTTTGTTTAATTGTGTGGCTTGGCGTTCAGCAGGGCGGCTAAAAGGATGTGCCTTAATCTGTCAACACTTACCGTATTGAGGTAGTTTTCGGTGAAATCCAGTTTGAATCGGCCTCGGAAATTCCTGATGCGTCTTTTAAGCTCACCCCTGTTCAAACCGGCTACCGAAGTCGCCGTCCTCTCAACATATTCTCTCGAAGCCATCGTTACCCCTTCTCAATTTTTATAAGCTGGATTTACACCGTTGGTATCGAAACATTTGTCGGACTGCTTTTGTTTGAATTACCAGACTGCCGTCCAACGGCCTAAACTGATTGAATATCGAATTAAAATTTTTTTGTGATTTAGCCGGTCGTCTGATAACTTTGGGTTATGAAAACAGAGAAGCTGAATTACCACCTGCCGAATGAGCTGGTTGCACAACAGC
Source organism: uncultured Pirellulales bacterium (assembly GCA_964623545.1). Classification (GTDB taxonomy): domain Bacteria; phylum Planctomycetota; class Phycisphaerae; order Sedimentisphaerales; family Anaerobacaceae; genus CAZUTR01. Next base: position 3,559 of record CAZUTR010000083.1, read on the forward strand.
CGAGCGATGTTCGAAGCCGGTGTCGGCTTTTGGTTTTGGACCGCTCGAACGGCCGGCTAACCGACAGCCAATTCAGTAGAATCGCCGACTTCCTGAAACCCGGCGACTGCCTTGTGCTTAATGACACAAAGGTACTGCAGGCCCGCTTCTTCGCTCAGAGGACCAGCGGCGGCAAACTCGAAGGGCTTTTTCTATCTCAAAATTCCGATGGCCTGTGGCATATTATGCTAAAAGGCGCCCGCAGGGTGAAAATCGGCGAGAGTATTCAGATAAAGAACAAGGCTGGCAAGGAATTTTGCAGGGCGGTGTTAATCGACAAACACGGCGAGGGGAACTGTCAGCTAAAGCTCGAAACCGCAGAGAATGCCGAGGTGATTCTTGAGAAAATCGGCTATCCGCCTTTGCCGTCGTATATCAAGAGAAACACAGACCCCGCCCAGGCAGCGAAAGACAGGCAGTATTACCAAACGGTCTATGCACGCAGAGCCGGGGCGGTTGCCGCGCCGACAGCAGGGCTGCACTTCACAAGTGAGCTGATTGAGCAATTGAAAGACAAGCAAATCCGGTTTGCATACATAACGCTGCACGTTGGAGCCGGGACATTTAAGCCGGTAACGACCGAGACTCTCGAAGAGCATAAAATCCACGAGGAAAAGTACAGTATTGACGCTGAAAACGCCCGGCTTATCAACGAAGCAAGACAAACCGGCGGCAGGATAATCGCAGTCGGAACAACCTCAGCCAGGGTTCTGGAAACCGCAGCTTGTAACTCGAAACTCACCCCGGCCAGCGGCACAACCGACTTGTTCATCAAGCCCGGCTATAAATTCAAGATAATCGACGGAATGGTAACGAACTTCCACCTGCCCAAATCGACTCTGCTCGCCCTGGTGGCGGCCTTTGCGGGACTGGAAAATACCCTCAATTCCTACAAACACGCCATTGAAAAAAGGTATCGCTTTTATTCCTATGGCGATGCAATGCTAATTATCTGATTCAAATCCACACTGAAAACAGAGTTTAGCCGATACTGAAAAGTTCAGTTAACACTGAAGTTACCCGATAGATAAGTAAGTGCTTTTCGGCTGTAACGTGTTGGAAATAAATCTTTTGAGTAATCTATCAGGAACAATTTGGCGGTTCAGAGTGAGAAATCACTTGAACTGGATGTGTAATTTTTAGTATAATAATATAGATTTTATTGAAGTGGATTTTAATAACATCAAGAACAAGAAGGTCATGTTATGAAAAAACGCACAGGTTTCACATTAATCGAGCTATTGGTTGTAATTGCTATCATTGCGCTATTGATGGCGATATTGATGCCGGCCCTGGCGAGGTCGCGTGAGCAGGCCAAGCGTGTTATATGCCTGCATAATCTGGGGCAGCTAACGACCGGCTGGATTATGTACGCAGATGAAAATGACGGTAAAATCCCAGCCAGTGATATAGGATTTGGAAGTCCTGCAGGTACTTCCGTTCCACAGGAATTCTGGGTGGAATATCCAGAGGACTATGACAGTGATGGTGATATTGATATGGCCGACCAGATAGAAGCTATTAAAAAAGGGGTGCTGTGGAGATATGTGAACGACGTAAAAATCTACAAGTGCCCTACGGGTATCAGAGGACAGGCAGTAACGTATGCCATGGTACATTCATGGAATTCCAGAACACAAAATGCGAGTGATTATTGGCCCGGGGAGATTAAGAATCTGATTATCTATAATAGAAATCTGGTTAAAAGGCCATTCGAAAGACTGGTTCTCGTTGATGAAGGAGGGATGCTAAATAAGGGTAGCTGGGCCGTTTATTATAAAGAACCAAGATGGCAGGACCCTGCGCCGATGCGACACAGTGAAAGAGGCACCTTCTCTTTCGCGGACGGACATGCTGAAGACTGGGGATGGGAAGACGAGCGAACAATCGAATATGCCAAGCATCCAACATGGCCTTCTGATCTACAACAGCATAATGAGGATTTGGAGAGGGTAGCAATATCTATGTGGGGCAAATTGGGTGAAGGTTATGATACTGATTAACCTTATCTTGATTAGACAGCGATGTTTATTTTAGCGGTGCAGGATTCTCCTCTTCTGGGTGAATTCGCAGGTCTTCCGATAGATTCGTTCTAATATTTTTCTTTAAATGTTAAAGAGATATCGCTGCGCGCCGGCGGCTATTGAGAGTTGTTACTGCTGTTTTTTATCGCTGCCAACTGAACATCCGTTGCCGAGCTTGCCGCTATGGCAGCCAGGGCATATTGGGCGTCGCTGAAACAAATATCTTTATCAATACGCAAAACAACTGTTCTGTTTTCGGGGGGCAGATTTTCCATTCGAGCATCGAGCAGCTCAGTCATTTTTCCTACGAAATCGGGTTCATCCGATGCATAAAAGATTTGCGAGCCGACCGCAAAACTGCTTGTCCCCTCGTCTGTTTTCATAACGGTAACGGTTACCAGTTGGGCACCCGGCTCAGGTTCACTTTGGGCAAATTTACAATCATCGGGAACGGTAACCGGAAAATTCTCCGCCTCGATGAATCGGCAAACAACAAGAAAAAATATAATCAGCAAAAAGACAATATCGATGACCGGCGTCATATTAAATGACGAATTGTCACGGCAACTGAACTTATCAGATATTTCCATCTTTTATTCCAACGCTCATATCTTTTTGGAGGTCGATGGCCGATGCGCAGAAGTAGATGATTTTCCGGCGAGCTCTTGAATGGCAAGCTTTGCTTTGGCGGCGTCAGGGGATTGGGGTTCGGCTGAGTTGTGTCTTCTGAAGCTGTATTTTATCTGCGGCAGGATGCCTTCGGCCTCTGTAACGGCTTGGCCGGCGAGTATTTCAATGCGGTTCCTGAAAAAGCCGTGGAAAGCCAAGGCGGGTATCGCGATAAACAGGCCCCAGAACGTTGTCACCAAAGCGACGGAAATTCCTTCTGCCAACTGGGCCGGCTGAGGCTGTCCGCCGGCAATAACAATTGCATTGAACAACTTTATCATTCCGAAAACCGTGCCGAACAGACCTACCATCGGTGAGACATTGCCGATTAAGTTAAGCCATTCAATCTTTCGCATAAGCACCGATGCCTGCTCCTGCAGAGACTCGAATAGCTCACTTCGCATCCGAAACCAGTCGCCCCCGCCCCGGCTGATTGCCCTGCGAACGGCAGTACTGACAAAATCGTCTCCGTTGTTGATACCTGTTTCAGACCGCCTTGTGTTTAGCTGCTGCAGGTACTCGGTGATTTGTCCAGCCGTGCCGCTGGGGACAAGCTTTTTGCGGCGAATGGTGAGACAGTACTCGAAGGCCAGATAGACCATAATGAGTGACATAGGCATCAACACAAACCAGACGATAGGTCCGCCTGCAACAACGAATTGTCCGAAGAAGCTCCTTCCCTGCCCTGAACCAATCGAATCGGCTTTTGGGCCCGAGTGCATAGTAGCTATTATGACCAACGTCACCGCGGATATAGCGATTATAAAAATTAAAACCTTTAACAATGAACCATTACGCATCGTCATATCTCATCATCTATTATTTAAATAATCAATTATTACTATCAGTTACGAGAAAAAATTCGCCGCCGCTCTGCAGTGCTATAAGTTCAAGCAGTTCCTGGTCCCGGCTGTCCGGCCAAAAACCGATGGTGTTGATTTTCGTTGTGGGTGCATACAGGGACAGCAGATTCTTTATTCTTAGCGAATACTCCCAGGCATCTTCTTCTGTTAATTCAAAGCCGTCGGTGAGAAAATAAATAACCGCAGGGCTATCCCCGATGTTGTCACGGACCTGCAGAGCGATTTTCAAAGCCGGCAGCGCATTAGTCTGGGCAACGGGTTGGACCTGGTCGATTAAATCACAGGCGGCGGTTTTGGAATTTTCCGTGGCCCGGATTAATCTGCCGTTACCAAGTTCGAAAATTCGTTCACCGGCGAAGAAGATAATGTAGAAATACTGGTCCGGCTGCAAATCTCTAATTGAATCTTTGAGCTCGTTTCTGACCCGGCCGAATACTCCCTGCATGCTGCCGGAGCAGTCGACTAGATAGCAGATTTTGCGTTGTTCCTGGCGACTGCCGAAAAGCTTTATTGTGCTCTGCGGTACTGTGTGGTTCTCGAGTGAAGAAATTTTTTGCGAGGACGGTTGCTTCGAGAGCTCCGACCAATCCGGAGCATTCGTTTTTGGAGTTTGAAAAATTTTGCTTACTGGGATTTTCTTGTCGCTGTTTTTTGCAATTTGGTTTTTGGTGGATGCACTGACTTTCGGCTTGGGGATTCTTGGGGCGGCGTTCATTAGCTTTTGTATCCGGCTCACCTTAGCGAACGGCGTGGTTCTGGGCGTATATATTGCTCCTGGCCGGGAAAATTTGACTACGCCGAATACCGTCAGTACTATCAGATGCAGACCAATCGAGGCCGCCCATGCCCAGAAGGTAACACTTCCTTTTTTTACTGTTCTACCCATCCTCTGGTCCATCAGTATAGCCCAAACGCTCCATCGTTTTTCCACTCCAGCTTTGCAGTGTTCTATTCTACAACATGTACCTGTGAGTAACCCGGCATCATCAGATTATAAACTAATATGACATCACCGTTATGCAAACGTATACATCCGCGTGACTCAGCAGTTCCGATTTGAACGGGATCCTTAGTGCCGTGAATCGCAAAACCGGTCCTGTCCTTGGCCGCTCCCTCGATACCTTCCAGTCCTATCCATCTTGAGCCCAGTGGATAGTCCGGGTCTGCTGCCTTGTAAGTTTTACCTGTGCTTGGGTCCGTCCAGGTAGGTGAAATCATTTTCCCTTTGGGCTTGACAACCCACAGGCCTGTTGGTGTTTCCAGACCCGGCTGACCAAGACCCACAGGAAAACTTCGCACAAAAGTATTCTGAAGATATAAATCCATTGTAAAAGCCGAACGATATACTCTTGCGTGGAATGGGCCGTTGATGACCTTGATGGTTTCGCCCGCCTTCAGAGATTCGGGTCGGGGAATATTATTAATCTCCATTAAGATTTCATACGGCACCTTGTACTTGTTGCTGATAGCGCTAAGCTGGTCGCCTTGCTGAACTTTGTAGGTCTCGCAAAGACCATCCTGTGGGTATATAGTTCTGCTGAAAAGCCACTTGTCGGCGAGCTTGGAAAGCTGCTCTTTTACAAACGCCCGCTGCTGGCTGTTCATGGGCATAGGTAATGCCTCGTTGAGTATGTCACGCGCCTCTATCAGCCGGGCCGGCTTCGCATTGATGCACTGGACAGCTTCGGTGATAAGCTCAGCCGCTCTGGAATTCGGTTCGGCGGTCAGCTCACCCGGAACCGTTGCGAGTCTGTATTCTTCCACACGCTCTTCGATACCAACGTCGGTATGTACCTCTGTTGTTAGCTCTGTATCAAGCGTAGTTGCAGCCGGTGCCTCCGTCCCGGGCGATGGCTTTCGATGAGCACCTCGATATATGATATACAATACAACGATAATTATTATAGCTGTGATTGCATATATCTGATTTTTATTTCGAGCTCTCCAACTATATCTTCGAGCCATTGTTATCTCCTTGGATTAATAAATACACATCGCCAATAAATAAAATAAAACCAA
>CAZUTR010000084.1:0-9160 GCA_964623545.1 uncultured Pirellulales bacterium
GACAGCTTCGGCCATGTTCAGCTCGGTGGAGTGGCGGATATGCTCAAAGAGGTCGTCGAAAAGCAGGTCGGTATAAAGGCGCGCTGTAATAAACCCGGTACAAATCAGAGAAGCGCTATGCACTTTGCTTCACTGACCGACGTCAATGAGGCCTATATGTGTGGACAGGCGGCGGTAAAAGCTGCGCTGGCGGGAGAGAACGGCAAGATGGTGACATTGGTTCGTGAAAAGGGGCCGAAATATAAGTGCACAACGGGGTTGGCTGAGTTGCGAGATGTTGCAAACGGCGAGAAGAAAATTCCCAAAGAATATATAAATGAACGAGGCAATCACATCACCGATGCCTGCCGGGATTACATCAGGCCGTTAATAAAGGGTGAAGCGCCAATTAAAATCGGGGAAGACGGCCTGCCTGTGTATATGAGGTTCGAGAGAAAACTATTGGAAAAGAAATTGCCGAAGTATTTGTAACAACGGTTAGTTGAGTGACACGGAATGGTTATGAAATTGGGAAAATATTCGTTTGGAGTTGGTGACAGGTTCGGTCGGCAGGGTAGGGCACAGTTGCAGGCGATAATCGATGCGAAGAAGAAAGGTGTTAACATAACACCTGTGTGGAACAAGTCTCATCGCGAGCATACGATTATAAATACTGAGCCTGCTTCGGTTCGCATTGAAGCCGACCAGGCAGTAAAAGCACTCGGCTGGAAGAAGTCATATTTTGTCGATGCGGACCATATTGGATTGGGCAATGTCAATTTATTTATGGATTCCAGCGATTTTTTTACGCTCGACGTTGCGGATTTCATAGGAAAGACTGCAGACGAAAAGGATATCGATGCTTTTATAAAGAAGAATAAAAAATATATTGGCTCGCTGAGCGTTCCAAAAATCGAGAAGCACTTCGAAGTTGCGGAGCAGCAAGTCGAAACGATAGCCCGCAAGTTTCTTTTGGCTGTTAGAGAAGCGGGCAAAATCTATCGTCATATCGAAGAAGCTAAAGGCAAGGACAATTTTGTAACCGAAGTATCAATGGATGAGACGGACCAGCCGCAGACTCCGATTGAGATGCTATTTATCCTTGCGGCGATTGCGGAAGAGGGAATAGCCTCGCAAACGATAGCACCGAGGTTTACCGGCAGATTCAATAAGGGTGTTGATTATGTGGGAGACGTTGCGATGTTCGCAAAAGAGTTCGAAGAGGACCTTGCTGTTATTGCTTTTGCCGTGAAGGAATTTGATTTGCCTGGTGACTTGAAATTAAGTGTCCATTCAGGCAGTGACAAGTTCTCGATTTACAAACCTATAAGCAGAGCACTGAAGAAATTTGACTCTGGCTTGCATCTCAAAACGGCCGGCACGACCTGGCTGGAAGAATTGATTGGTTTGGCTATGGCCGAAGGAGAAGGGCTTGAGATAGCCAGGAAAATTTATGTCAAAGCTTTTTCAAGAATAGGCGAACTTTGCGGACCTTATGCTTCGGTCATTGATATCGATAAGAACAGATTACCTACTCCGGAGGTTGTGGGTCGACGGAGTGGTGATGAATTTGCAAAGACCTTGCGTCACAATCAGGCGTGTGATAAATATAATTCCGACTTTAGACAGCTTTTACATGTGGCGTATAAGGTTGCTGCTGAGATGGGCGAGGAATATTTGGCAGCGTTGGAGGAAAATGAGCAGGTAATTGCCCAGAACGTGACGGAAAATATCTACGAACGGCACATAAAGCCGCTCTTTATGGAATAAGAGGATTATAAAAAATGGAAGAATTAATCGACTTGGCAGATAAAGTGGTTGTGATTACCGGCGGTGGCGGAGTTCTTTGCGGCACAATGTCAAAGGCATTGGCTAAAGCGGGCGTGAAAGTTGCGGTACTGGATTTGGATGAAAAAGCTGCAAAGAAAGTAGTCGATAAAGTGAAATCCGAAGGCGGGGCTGGGATTGCTGTTAAGTGTAATGTCATTGAAAGGGATTCGATAGAAGCGGCCCTTGAAAAAATCTTAGCTGAATTTGGTAAGGTGGATATTTTGATAAATGGGGCCGGCGGCAACAGGAAAGAAGCGACGACTTCGCCGGAGTTGTCTTTCTTCGATTTGCCGGCGGAGGTTGTTCGCTCTGTCTTCGATTTAAATTTTCTGGGTACATTTCTACCGTGCCAGGTATTCGGCAAGGTGATGGCAGAGGCCGGCAGCGGCGTAATATTAAATGTCTCGAGTATGGCTGCCTTACAGCCGTTAACAAAAGTTGTAGGTTACTCGGCGGCCAAAGCGGCTGTTACTAACTTCACTCAATGGCTTGCTGTGCATATGTGCCAAAACTACTCGAAGGATATTCGTGTAAATGCCATTGCACCGGGATTCTTTTTGACAGAGCAGAATCGTTTTCTGTTGACTGATGAGAAAACAGGTGAGCTTACCGAACGCGGCAGGATAATTATAAACCATACACCGATGGAAAGATTCGGCAAACCGGAGGATTTGATTGGAACGGTGTTGTGGCTTGTCAGTGACGCCTCGAAATTCGTTACCGGAATTGTTGTACCTGTGGATGGTGGTTTTTCCGCTTTCGGCGGGGTATAGAAATTTATTATTGATTATTTGGCAGGAAGTAAAAATGGTTGATGTTGACGCGGCAAAACCTTTGAAAGATTTTGAACCGACGAGAGAGTTTTTTGTGGGTATCGATTCCGATGGCTGTGCATTCGATACGATGGGTATAAAGCAGCGGGAATGTTTTTGTCCGTGGCTGATTGGTTATTTCGGTTTGCAGCCGGTTGCCCAGGCAGCGCGTGAATGTAAGGATTTTGCGGATTTGTTTTCAAAGACCAGAGGTGCCAATCGGCATAAGACAGCCAAGCGTATAATAGCCGAGCTGCTGCCGGGCCATCCGATGGTCAAAGCGAGAAATTTCAAAGTGCCGCAGTTTCCGCATTATTTTGCCTGGGTTGATAACCCTAACAGCCTGCTGAGCAATGACGGTCTGAAACAGGCCATAGATGCAGAGACAAATCCCGAAGCTAAGAAAGAGCTGGAGCACGCGCTTGCCTGGAGCGAGAGGGTCAACTGGTCAATAAAAGAGATAGTCAAGGATATGCCGCCATTTCCATTTGTGCGTGAGAGTCTTGAGAAAATTTCGGCGCTTGCGGATGTTATTGTTGTCTCAGCGACACCGTGCGAAGCGCTGCAGAGGGAATGGGAAGAACACGATATAGCGAAATACGTAAAAGTTATAGCCGGCCAGGAAATGGGCAAAAAGGCGCAGCACCTCGAATATGCAGCGAAGGGCAGGTATAGAAAGAATCATGTTTTAATGGTCGGTGATGCACCCGGTGATATGAAGGCGGCACGGGCAAATGATGCGCTGTTCTATCCGGTCAATCCGGGGCACGAGGTCGAATCATGGAAAAGATTTCACGATGAAGCTTTTGATAGGTTTATAGCGGGTGAATATGCCGGAGGCTACGAAGAGAAGTTAATCGCTGAGTTCGACGCCTATCTGCCTGAGTTACCGCCTTGGCAAAAATAGAAATTTATATTTCACACAATACTACATACACGGCACACACAATTAAATAAAATGGTTATCGAACGTCAAAATAAAGATGGATTTATTGAAATTGAACAAGCCCGTCAGGCGGTTGGTGAATTCTTTGCACAGAACGACTATACCGGCAGGAAGGTACTTTTAATAATTCCTGACAATACCCGTTCCGGTCCGGTCGGTGAAGTGTTCAAAATTATTTATGATTGTATCGGCAACAAGGTAAAAGCTATCGATATCTTAATTGCTCTCGGCACTCATCAGCCGTTGACAGAAGAGCAAATTTGTACTCGTTTGGCAATTTCACTTGACGAGCGCGAAAATAAATACCAGAAGGTGAATTTTTTCAACCACGAATGGGAAAGGTCGAAGACATTTATTTCTGTTGGGAAGATTTCAGCAGAGGAAATTGAGCAGATAAGTGACAGTTTGTTTCGCGAAGAAGTAGATGTAGCGATTAACAGATTGATTTTTGATTATGACGAAATTTTTATTGTCGGGCCGGTTTTTCCTCACGAGGTTGTTGGTTTTTCCGGCGGACATAAATATATTTTTCCCGGAATAGCCGGAGCCGAGATTATTAACTTTTTCCACTGGCTCGGTGCAGTAATTACCAATCCGGTCATAAACGGCAATATTCAGACGCCGACACGCAAAGTAGTTGAAAAAGCAGCATCGTTTATAAAAATGCCGCACAAACTTTTTGCGATGGTGGCTGTTGAGGACAAACTAAAGGGGATATTTATAGGTGATTGTGTATCGGCATGGCAGGCGGCGGCAGAGCTTTCTGAAAAAGTTCATATCATATATAAAGACAAGCCCTTCAAAACAATCCTCGGCATAGCACCGGCGATGTACGACGATATGTGGACGGCCGGCAAGGTGATGTACAAACTGGAGCCGATAGTTGCTGACGGCGGAGTCTTGATTGTATATGCTCCGCACATTACCGAGATTTCATATACGCACGGTAAAATAATCGACCAGATTGGATACCACACGCGCGATTATTTTCTAAAACAGTGGGACAAATTTAAGGACTATCCGCACGGCGTGCTCGCACACTCAACGCACGTCAAGGGAATAGGAAAGTATATAGACGGTGTGGAAAAATCAAGAATCAACGTTGTGCTTGCAACAGGAATAGACAGGCAGCGCTGCCGTAAGGTCAATCTCGGATTTATGGAGCCGGGCCAGATTGATATACGCAATTATGAAAATAAAGAGGATAAAGGTATTTTGGTTGTGTATCACGCAGGAGAAATGTTATATAGATTGGTGGATGGTTCTATACCGAGAATTGTATAAGGATAGATATTTGTAAATTGCAGGTTAAGAGGAGCAATAAAAAATGGCGAAAGCGGACATCGGACTAATTGGCCTGGCGGTTATGGGCGAAAATCTCATCCTTAACATGGAAAGCAAGGGCTTTACCGTAGCATGCTTTAACCGCACGGTCTCGAAGGTGGATAATTTTATTAACGGCAGGGCTAAGGGTAAAAATATCATTGGCTGTCACTCAATTGAAGAGCTAATCGATTCACTCAGCAAACCTCGCAAGATTATGCTGATGGTCAAGGCAGGAAAGCCGGTCGATGATTTTATTGAGAAGTTGCTGCCGCACCTTGATGATGGTGACATTATTATCGACGGCGGTAATTCGCATTTCCCCGACACTACCCGCCGAACACAGTACGTTGAAGGTAAAGGCAAGTTATACATCGGCACCGGTGTTTCCGGTGGTGAGGAGGGGGCTCTGCGCGGGCCTTCAATGATGCCGGGCGGTTCGCCTGCCGCGTGGGGACACGTAAAACCAATTTTCCAAAAAATAGCCGCCAAAACCGACGATGGTGAGTCCTGCTGTGACTGGGTCGGTGAAAACGGGGCGGGGCATTTTGTGAAAATGGTCCACAATGGCATCGAATACGGTGATATACAGATGATTTGTGAGGTCTATCAGATGATGAAAGCAGCTTTGGATTTGAGCAATCAGCAGATACATGAAGTATTTACTGAATGGGACAAGGGTGAATTAAACTCATATCTTATCGAGATAACACGTGACGTTTTCGCTTATAAGGATGAGGACGGTAACGAGGTTATCGACCTTATTCTTGATACGGCCGGGCAAAAGGGTACAGGCAAATGGACGGCGATTGAGGCGTTGAACCTGGGCCAGCCGCTTACGCTTATCGGCGAAGCTGTTTTCGCTCGCTGCCTGTCGGCACTCAAAGAAGAACGTGTTAAGGCAGCGAAGGTTCTTTCCGGAGCGAAGCAGAAGTTTAGTGGTGATAGGAAGAAATTTATCGATGATTTGCGCCAGGCGCTTTACGCCTCGAAAATAGTCAGCTACGCCCAGGGTTATCAGCTTATGCGAGCCGCTGCGAAAGAGTACAACTGGAATTTGAACTACGGCGGTATCGCCCTTATGTGGCGGGGCGGCTGTATTATCCGTTCGGTCTTTCTGGGCAAAATTAAAGAGGCATTTGGTAAGAATCCGAAGTTGGACAATTTGCTGCTCGACCCATTCTTCAAAGATGCGGTTGAGAAAGCTCAACCGGCCTGGCGACGTGTTGTTACCGAAGCCGTCAAGCTCGGTATCCCAATTCCGGCGATGAGTTCATCTTTGGCCTTTTATGATGGATATCGTTGCGAGAGACTGCCCGCTAATCTCTTGCAGGCCCTGCGGGATTATTTCGGAGCTCATACTTACGAAAGAGTTGATAAACCGAGGGGTGAATTCTTCCACACGAACTGGACCGGCCATGGCGGACAAACCGCAGCTTCTACGTACACCGCGTGACAGAATGCAGTATTCTGCGCCGAATGTCTAAAGATTGATTGAATTAGGGCCAAAGTAAGTCTGTTGTTGCGAGTAACATGCAGCCAAATACGACAAGCTAATAGAAGATAATCAGGTAGTAGTTATCTTTAATTTTTAATAGTAAATAGCGGCTTTATCTATACGAGCCCTTGTATATTGCCAGAAGAAGTATCAATACAGGTACGGCGGGAGCTAACCAATGCAACAAGGTTTTAATCTGGATGGTGGCTGGAGCTTCGCTATAACCGTATTTTCTGTCGTAACTAAACGAATCCACAGTCTGCTTGAGCAATTCGATGAAATTTTCCGGCTCCTCGTTGTATGAATGGCACATCAAAGTGGTTATTCTATTGCTGCCCAATATTCTCACCCTTGATACGACAGCCGTTTTATCTCCACTGCCGGATAATATTGTTTTTTCGTGGAAGGCGCGTTTGTCTTTATTATAGAAAACACCCCGGTTATATTTTGATCTTCTCCATTTATCGCTCTGGTCATACTCTATAAAGGCGTCTTCGAAGCTTTCCAGTCTTTCGAAACATACCTCACGATATAAATCTGACAGCAGACTTTGCTCTCGTATATATTCTGCAGTATAAGTTCCGTGGGGGTTTCCGATAGTCTCGCATTGAACTATCATAAATGCTGTTTTTTCATCTGCGGCATCTGTTTTCTGGAGTATTGCCATGGTTTTTCTGCTGTCTAACTTGGGCTTGTCATCTTCCTTCTCCTTGTCGGTGGTATCACGCTTGGCTCTTGGTTTGATAAAACCATGCCACGTTTCTTCTATGGCGAGCAATCTAATAACAACTTCACAATATTTGCCGCGTAGCTGGTCCTCTTTAACTTTCTCCCAGCCTTCAGGCACCACCAGAGAAAAATGCCACTTTGAATTATGGTATTTCTCCTGGGCAAAACAAGCTGTGGCCAAAAAACAGATACTGACGATAATGGCATGTCGAGCCACTGTCTATCTCCTTCAAGGTTAAACTTGGAGATTAACACTGTTTAATAGTTTCGATTTCATATCATTGTGCTGATGGAATTCTTAGTCGTCTTTTGCACTTCGGGCAGCGGCCTGTTTTGCCGGCGTATTTAGCAGGCACTTTGAACCTCTTGCCGCAGGGACAGGTAAAACGAATCATATCCTCCTTCATTAAGTCATCTAAATGAATCGGCTTTATTTCTTTTGGTTTTCTTTGTTCAACGGGTTTAGCGGGAAGAGGAATTGTAGTTGGCTGAGTGGTTGCATCTTTTGTTTCGGCCGTTTGTTGTACAAGGCCCATTTCCCTTTGAAAATCTCTAAATCTTGGGTCGCTCTCTGGTTCCGCTGGTTTAAATCTTTCCTCTATAATCTTTAAAAGTGATTTTTCATACCTTTCTTCCATTACAACAAGCCTTGTTTTCAAAAGAATAATGGCTGCAGCTACACCTGCTAAAAAGCCGCCTATATGTGCAAAGTAGGCGACACCACCTACCCCCGGACTGGAAGCCAAAGCACCTAACAGGTCGAAAGTGAACCAGAACAGAATCATCGCATAACTGCTTATAGTAAACTCACGGATGATAGGGTAATAAAAGAGGATAAATACAAAGTAGCAGGTGATATCGTTCTCAGGAAAGAAAATAAGGTACATCCCGACGATGCCGTTTATGGCGCCGCTTGCACCAATCGCCAAACCGCCGGAAAATAGAAGGTGACTTATCGCAGCTAACAGACCCAGCACAATGTAAATCGGCAGATATTTCAGGTTGCCGATTTTTGCACAAACAGCATTGCCAAATATCCAGAGAAAAAGCAGGTTTCCGAGAAGGTGAATAATCCCACCATGCAGCCACATGTGTCCGAACAGGCCCTTAATTTCCCAGCCGTTCAGGACGTATGGGCTTATTTGGGGTTCTTCTTCACCCTGTTGTCCATTTTGTACGTTGGATTCCTGTTTGGGTATAATTTCAACTACTCCCGTAAACTGAAGGGAAAATACCGCGAATATGCCGGCGATTATAAGCCAGTTCATAAAAGGCCAGCGGTCCTGAGGAACATCAACTCTCCACGGTATAATCAAGACTCTCCTCCTTTAAGACTTTTATCTTTTTGAGAGGCCCAACCAAGAGTTTCTTTATCTTTATCCACCTTGATTTTAATGATAATCAAATTAACCGGGATAGTCAAGTCTAAAAATACTGCTGCTGGATTATTTTTTGTTTTTTTGTCCTCGGAGTGATATTTTTAATATGGCTTGCGTATTGAACTGTCTATCGTTATTTAATTTGGCACTGAGCGAAGTTTTGTGTAGGACGCGGATAGCATGTCTTTTCACTTCTCAGGCCGTCACGGGTAAAAACTTGTGATATTCAAGCCATACTTTTTTGGTGGAAGAAATCGAATTTGTTTTTCAGGATGTGTGCTATGATGTCCGCTCTGCTGATAATGCCTACCAGTTTGCCCTCGTCTAATACAGGTACCCTTCGAAAATTGTTATTGATTAGGCAGTCGCAGATGTCAAACAAGCTGTCATTGTGGTTGAAGCTAACCACGTTTTGCGTCATAAGCTCATCGACATCGCAGGCTTTGACCTCTGGGTCGTAGAGAATTTTTAGCAAATCTTTTTCCGTAATAATTCCAACCAGATTCAGATAATCATCAACAACCGGCAGGCCGGTGACATTCCTCATTGACATTGTTTCCATAGCTTCAAATATCGGTGTGTGCCTTTTGACGGTTAGCAGGCCGCATTTCATAACGTCTTTTGCCATAAGGTTATTTTGTTGTTTTGTGGAGTCTTGATTCAA